>NZ_JRAT01000005.1:0-33801 GCF_000765945.1 Porphyromonas gulae | reverse complement strand
GAGCATTGCCCCAACCAAAAACATCTTGTTTAACTTCATAAGCTAATTGTTTAAAGAATGATTATTATTAAGAACACTAAACAACAATAGAATCCAGATAAAGACAAAGCTATCAAGATCTTATAATCAGATATGCATAGCAATAAATCTTTGTCAGCACATATCCGAACCTACAATCTCCACAATTCTATACTCTTTGCACACTATTCTGTATGAACCTCTCCTGAACGGCTTCTCTAATAGATTAGGTAGTAGGTGATCGGTTCACAGTTTACTTAACAGAAAAACGACATAGAGTGTTCAGAATACATCGGCAAAAAAAACGCTCGATATAAGACCTTCCACTCGCGGCCCGCGAGACAACAACAACAACAACCAAACTGGTTTTGTTTTCAATCCTTTATCCAAGTTCTCTGCTGCAAACCGGCATATTAGGTGAATGAGAAAAGAAAATTGATGAAAGGTGTAGCATTATAAGACTACACATAATTTTATCCTTACAAAGGAAAACAAATTTTCTTTATCAAAAACCAATTTGATTGATAAATATAAGTTCTGAGGCATTAAAAGCCGCTTTCTAAGTACTTTTATAGTCGTTAAAGCCCCGTTAGTTATGTATCATTCTCTATTTGAAGGCCTCTGCATGGTTCCAGACCCACGGATAGACCGTAAAAAAGTTTATCCTCTTGACTTTTTACTCCTGATGAGTCCATTGCGCAATGGACTCAAATAAATTATGAGTTAGGCGTAACCCGTTGAGTTATACAGCCTAACTCATAATTTATTTAGGACAACATCGCCTTCTGTATCTTTGTTATCCGAATACTCTGATTTTTTCTGCAAAGAAACCGATCACTCAATATATAAACCGACAATAATCATGCGCAAGAAAAAGACTATCGAGATACAGCGACTCAAAACCGAAGAATATCACGAAAGCCCCAAGCTACCTATCAGGATCATATTGGATGATATACGTAGTATGAACAATGTCGGATCAGTCTTTAGGACAGCCGATGCTTTCAGGCTGGAAGGATTATGCTTGTGTGGGATAACGGCTCGCCCTCCTCATCCGGATATTCACAAGACAGCTTTGGGAGCAGAGGAGAGTGTGGCATGGGAGTATTTTCCTTCAGCAGTGGATGCGATAGCCGAACTCAAAGAAAAAGGATATACAGTCTGCACCGTAGAACAGGCAGAGGGTAGCCTCTTCTTGGAAGATTTCACCCCGGTCGAGAGTAAGCACTATGCTCTTGTCTTCGGCAATGAGGTAAAAGGAGTACGACAGGAAGCCATTGACCTCTGCGACCTCTGCTTAGAGATACCCCAATTCGGCACAAAGCATTCGCTCAATGTAAGTGTCACGGCGGGAATCGTCATTTGGCAACTGGTCAAGCCGCTACTACCCCTCCTGAAAAAGTAATACCCCCAAAATAAAAAGGGAAAAAGGAGCTGTCTAAAGGAATAAAAACCAAGTCCTTGAGTGCAAGAAACCTCCTCGCGACTAATCTTTTGAGACTTGATTAGTCTCAGACTGCAGCAATGAGCAAGGACACGGCATAGGCGGAAATACCTTCCTCGCGTCCAGTGAAGCCGAGTTTCTCCGTCGTTGTGGCTTTCAGCGAAATATCCGACACCTCGACCTGCATCACGTCAGCCAATACTTGCTGCATATCCGGTATATGTGGATTCAGCTTGGGCTGTTCTGCCGCAATAGTGGCATCGATATTACCCAATTCATATCCCTGCGAACGCACCAAATCCATCACCCGTTCCAACAAGATCTTACTATCGATCCCCTTATATTGAGGATCCGAAGGAGAGAAATGATGCCCGATGTCACGCAAAGCGGCTGCACCAAGCAACGCATCACAAATGGCATGAATGAGTACATCGGCATCAGAGTGTCCTTCCAAACCCTTGGGATGCTCCAGACGAACACCGCCTATCCACAAAGGATAACCTTCAGACAAGCGGTGTACATCGAAACCGAATCCTATTCGAAAAGGCTTCTTCATCTCGGTTTAATGGAACAAATTGCGCAATCCATCCATATCGAAAGCAAGCGTAAACCGCAGTGTCTGATCCAACGGATTACTCTGGATCGTAGACAACAGGTAGGAAGCATCGATACGGAATATGTTCATCTTGAAGCCGGCACCGGCCGTGAAGTACTGCAAATTTCCCTTGGTGGGATGCAGGTATGAATATCCGGCACGAACAAAAAACTTATCGTCATAGCTGTATTCAGCACCAAGCCCCCATGTGATCTCACGGAATTCTTCCTTGAGTCCTCCCGGCGCGTCACCGAAAGAAGAGAATATACCGCTGATCGAAGAAGTTTCCTGATATTTCTTCAGTGCAGCCTCATAACCGGCCTGATCGTTTTGATCCATGATAGGAGGAGTGGGTACAAGCAGCTTGCTAAGTTCAAGGTTGAAGCTGATGCTGTTATAGTCATCGATCGGATACAATAGCCCCGTTCCGAGATTCAAAGAAGTAGGGATGAAAAAACTTGTGGCACCTCCATCATAGGAGATCTTCGTACCGATATTCTTCACATTGAAACCTAATGACCACAGGCTCTCGGCATTCCCCAGTAGCACATACTTCTGCAAATAACCGGCTATATCTGCCGCAAAAGCATTTCCTGCCTGATTCTCTCCTGTATTGTGCGTGCTCTGATCGGAGCGGATATAACGTAGTGCTACGGCCATAGAGAAGTCCTCCGAAAGCTGGCGACTATAGCCCAAATCGACAGCAAACTCATTGGGATGGGCCTCTCCCATGGATTCGCCCAATTCGTCGAAAGTCTCCAGTTTTCCTAATGTGAAATAACGTAGAGAAGCACTAATAGCCTGATTCTCGTCGGTTCCCAATTTGTAGAAACCGGTCATCTGCATCAGCGCAATATCATTGACCAGTTTGGACAGCCAAGGGGTGTATGAGAAGCTGATACCGGCTTTCGTATCCACGAAAGCATATTTACTCGGATTCCAGTACTGTGAATACGCATCCGGTGTCGTTGCCACACCTATATCCCCCATACCGGCAGCACGTGCATCCGGACTGATATTCAACGACGGCACGGAAGTGTGTACCACATTCAGTTGCTCCTGAGCTTCGATAGCCATTGGAGCAATGAGGAGGGTTATCGCCAAGGGAAGCAATCTATTCTTCAGCATTTTCTTGATAATCATATTTCGTTCTTTTTGTTTTTGTACTCTTGTTGGGTTTACGAACATTCCATATCGTAAACGGCAGGATCGCTTCGGCTATTGTCCTACCACGATCATTTTCTTGGCCATGGAGGCCGTCTGTCCTCCGGGAGAGTTCACCACACAGCGATAAAGGTAGAATCCGTTTCCGATCTTCACTCCGTATTTGGAGGTCAGATCCCACTTGATCTCTATAGGTTCTCCGTAGGAGGAGGAATATGTCTTGACGGGCAGAGTGTTCACGAGACGACCGGTGAAGTCGTAGATCTCCACAGCCACGTTCAAATCGCTTCCGGGGCGATTGTGGAAGATTCGGAACGTAGCACTCTCGCGTACCGGATTCGGGAATAAAATCACATCTGCCACATCCGGAGCAATGCCATCTACCACTCTGAACGAAAAGTCATGATGGGCGGCATTATTGAAAATATCCCAAACCGTCAGTCGGGCTGTATGATCTCCTTCGGCCAAAGCCGGTATCATAAAGAGGATAGTGCCCACACCTGCATCCGTAGCCGAGCTTGTGAAATAAGCATTGAGGTTATAGGTCAGATCGGCACGGCCATCGATACAGAGCGTAATATCATGCCCTACACCGCTACCCGTGATATTGATTCCGTTCAGGTCGAATACTTCGGCCATAAACAGAGGAGTAGGATTAACCTCATCTCCCGATCGGAATGTACTGTCATTGAGGAAACAGCTTATAATTTCGGGCGGTGTATTATCCTCCGTCACCTCATCGGGAATACCCGGTTGGACTCTGATGGAGAAGTCTACCCCCATGGCTTCCGTCTTTGTGCTTTCGTTATAGGCATAGAGATTGATCCGGCCTTCGTGCTCGGAATAGTTCACATCCTTGGGTACGATAAACGAAGTTTCGAAGACTCCGTTCTTTACTTCGGCAATACCGGCATACATCACGTTAGGATAGTCATAATATACAAGAGAGTGGTCATTTCCCTCCTCTTCCAAAGCCGTCATTTTCTTTCTGCCATCGAAGACAGTCAGGAAAACCTTGCCACTGAAAGTCTCGTCGAACGTTCCCTGTTCATCGGTCACCTTACCCTTCAGGGCTACCCGTTCCAAAGACTTGAGCACAATGGTTCCATACTCCCCTCCGGGAACCTGCCCGTTGATCGCAGTCAAATACACTTTGTGGGTAGGAAGATTCATACGCACGGACGGATCACCCATCAGGAAGAAACTCAACTGATTGATAGAATCGGGGAAAACAGTACTGAGCATCCCCTGTTTGGCCGATCGGATAATCTCACCCATCGTACGATAACGCCCGTCCTTAGCTTTCTCGAACATACGCCGAAGCATAAAGCCATTGATCTTCTCATTCTGCGTATTGTAAACGACACGCGTAGTCGAGAACATGATCGGAGTGCCACTCTTCTCATGGAGGAAAACCTCCTCCCCTGCCGAGGTCGTCTGACTGTCATAGTTGGCAAAGTCGCACGTGGCAGTAATCCAAATGGGCATATGCTTATAATTGAAGTTGTGTATATCATTGAGCGTCAGCAGGTGCTCGTCCGACCATCCGGCAGGACCGCCATGACCGGTATAATTAAGCAGAATGATACCCGACTGAAGGGTTTCCAACATTTTTTTCTTTGCTCCCGGGATACTGTGCAATCCGTTCTCGATGACATGCGGATATACGTCCTGAAAGGCACGCACCGGCATAATAGCAGGAGCATAACGCTTGACGGTATCGATCAAACGGGAAGTCTCGGTCGCGTGCCTGTCCCCATTGTCTGCCGCAAAGCAGGTACGAATACGCCAAGCACCGCTCTCCCGATCCTCCTCATATCGGATGGTCTTGTCCACTGCGATGCGAGCTTCGGCCGGAGTACGTACGGGGAATCGCCCTACAGCCATATTATAATTGCGCCAACCGATATTGACCGAGGCCGGCTGATCATCCAGCAAGCCGAAGTAATCATCTGTCACATAACTGTTTACGTTCGTCGAATTGACGGCTTGGAATGTCAGCAAGAACTCCGTTTGCTGGAGATACGGTTTCTGCCAAGCTACGGAGACCTTCCTGTTGTCATGAGTTCCATCGCCGAAGAGAAGCATTTGCATCGGGAAGGTCTCTCCCACAGGCGCATTTGTCTTCCATCTGTCGTAAAACATTTTGGCAAAGAGCCGGTATGCCGTAGCATCGGGAGTGCCACCGGAAAACTCGTTGAACACTTGTTCCTGCAATACGACCAAGACCTTCAGCCCACCTTTCTCTCTACGATAGGCAGCCAGTCGGTCAGCCTCGGGGAGGAGAGCCTGAGTAGAGACAATGATCAGATCAGGGATTTCTTCTCCATGCAGGTTTTGATTGGGTACCGCTCCGAGGATCTCCGGAGCAGAAGCCTGTGACAAGTCCACGGCATAAAACGTATTGATAGTCCTTCGATCCTGATCCTTCGGCGGAGCCACGAACTCAATGGTCCTGTCCCCGACAGTCTTAACGGGAACAAGCGAGGCTGTCAGGGAAGAATTGGCATGCAAAACCACCAGAGACTCCGGCACCTCACTGACAACGAAGCGGCAGGACTCGCCCCCCAAAACGGGCAAATTGGAAAACCGCCTGATATGCATGGGTGCGCCATCGTACCGGAGATCGTTCTGTGTAGCCACCTCTATGAAATCCAGATTGACCGCATCCCCTGTCATACTATAATTCACGTCCAAGCGCAACTCATTGGCCAAGCTGTTCATCGGCGTACTGTGATAGAGACGACGCTTCTTGCCCGCCAAATAGGAATTGGCTACCTCATTCGATGTCATGGAGAAAGGATCGCTGAAGATCAGAATACCATTGGCCGAGAGCGACATCTCGCGGCCGCCACCGGCCGATCTGGCCTTGGCTATGTATGAGAATACGGTACCGAGTTCGGCAGACGAGCGCGTGTTGCCCCTCAAAGGGAACTTGACCGTACGCGTATTGACTGCACTGAAAGACTCGCCATACAGATCTCGCCCCGATTCTTTGGGCGAATACAATTCCTGCTCATGGAGCATCAGCTCATCGTAGTAGTCGATCAAGGCTTCGGCCGACGCACCTCCACCCGTATATTGAGACATCTGCAAAGGAGCTCCGGCAGCATCCGACAGGAAGTAGTAGCCATGCGTACTGTACGTATTCACCGTATGCTCCATGGTGGTTTTAGCCGGATTGTAGAACCAGGTCACCGGGCCCACGGCATAGAAATACAGCGCATCGCCCTGACGGAGTACCGGTACGGGAGGCAAATCGTCTGTCGTGATCCGGCTCAGATCTTCGGGAAGTACCCCTCCGCCATAGCCGAACACACCCACCTTGGACGGATCGGAGAAGCCATTGGCACGGAGCTGTTCGTCCGTAAGGCGATACACTCCACTTGCATCGACACGTATCTTGACCCAATGTCCCGAAGCCATTAGCGAACGGTCAGCCGTCTTCCCCACAGCTCGTTGCGCTACCGCAGGCAGAGCAAGGGCAAGGAAGAGAGAAAGGAATGCGACTATTGGAAGTATTCGTTTCATCTGAGAAATAGCTTATTTGATGGATATGTCGAGCAGTTTTTGCTCTTCGAGATAGGCTTCGAGGTGCTGGCCGATAGCAATAGGGCCTACCCCTGCCGGAGTCCCCGTAAAGATAAGATCCCCCATACGGAGCGTGAAGAAACGACTGGCATAAGCGATCAAACGATCTACGGAAAAGAGCATATCCCGTGTATTGCCCTGCTGCACCGTGCGTCCGTCTATATCCAATCGCAGATCCAGCTCCTGCACACCGTGCCGGAGCGAGTCCTTCTTCACCCACCGCCCTACGGCAGCGGAGTTGTCGAAAGCTTTGGCCGTTGCCCATGGCAATCCCTTGGCTTTGGCACGACGCTGGAGGTCACGAGCCGTGAAGTCTATACCGACGGTAACCTCACTATAATAGCGGTGAGCAAAACGCTCGGCTATGCACTTGCCGATACGATCGATACGAACCACCAGCTCCGTCTCATAGTGGATCTCCTGAGAAAAATCCGGATAGAAAAAGGGATACCCTTCGCGCAACAAGGAATCGGCCTTGAGGAAAAGCACAGGTTCCTCCACAAAATCGGCTCCCTCTCCATTCGGACAGGGAGCAACGGGAAGGATGTCCGCACGTCGCATTTCGCTGACATGCGCACTATAGTTCATGCCGACAGCAATTATCTTCATCGTTCCAAGAGCGAGCGAAAGCCCTTATTATAAAAAAGGGCAGAGGAGGATTGTTCAGCCTTCGGAGACCTAAGGTAGCGATTTCATCCGATTGAACATCACAGCCAACTGGGCATACATCGACGTATTCTGTACGACCACGCCTTCGGGCACACTGATGCGCCAAGGAGTAAAATTCCAAATAGCCTTGATCCCTGCTACTATCATCTCATCGGCCACCGACTGTGCCGCCCGTATCGGGACGGTAAGAATACCTATATCCACACGCTCTCGAGCGCACAACTCCGCAGCCCGGCTCTTATGGTAAACGGGGATACCATTGATATTAGTGTCCACAATATCCGGATTCACATCGAAGCCGGCGGCAATCTCCAGCCCGAAGTGGCGCAAACCCGAGTCCTGCAACAAAGCAGCACCCAGACTTCCCACCCCGAAGAGGAAGGCCCGGTGGTGGTGCGTAAAGCCCAGAAAGTCGTTCAGCACAGCCACCATGTCCGCCACACGATACCCCACCCGTGTACGCCCATCCACCGATACATAGGAAAGATCCTTGGCCACGAGCGAAGCATCCACCCCTACGGCACGAGCGATCCGCGTGGAAGACACCGACTCACATCCATCCGCATGCAATAGCTGGACGTAAGACAAATACCAGGGCAGACGCCTCAGAGTAGGTTCGGGAACTTTTGTATTAAGAAGAGAAGACTCGTTCGCAATCGTTTTCATCCGTTTTATTCGTGGATTATTTAACTACAAATATATGTAATTGCACCGTAATAGTCTATGTTTCTGTCATATTTACCTATCAAGCAAGCACCCGAAAAGAGGTATAGGGATAGCTTTGAGCCTTATCGGCAGAGAGGGGTGAAGGGAGGCTTGTTCAAGGCAAGTATTTCAAGTCATTCGGATCGAGCTTTTTTCTTACATTTGCAAGCAAGTAAAGACGCTAAACAAGGAATAACTAAATATATACTAAAGTATTACAAATCATCGACCAATTTCTCTGACGATCTAAACAAATGAAATATATTTCCCGACTTCACACACTACCCTCACCCATCCAATCCATTTATTTATATTCTATCAAGGCATTTGAAAACAGACTAAGTATGATATAAGGAATAACCATTCTTTCCAGTCCTGCAAATCTATAAGGCACCCGCTTGGTTCGGCCACGAATCGAGCGGGTGCCTCTTTTATTTCACCTTTCCAAACAGCTTTTTCAGCTCTACTATTTATATATAAACCGAATACGATCTATATACAAATGAAAAACGATTTATATATAAAACGAAAACGATCTGTATATAAATTGAAACTGATTTATATATACATCGCCATCGAAACTCTTTCAAAGCAGATTCCAACCACAAAAAGTCCGATTCATGAACATTTTTACGTTGAAAATCTCTTCCCATCAATCGCTTATTTAGAATGATTCCAAACTCATCTTCGTTGTTGAAAACTTTTTTGGCCTGTGTTTTCAATAAAATTTCTCAAAAAAGAGGATCGTTCTCATAGAGTATTCTCGAATCAGAAAAACCAAGTACAGCTTCCAAACTTCGTATAAAGAACAGACTTGCAAGTGCCGAAGATCAAGCCATAACCTTTCCGGCATGAAAGCAAGTAAAAAGCTTTGTCTCAGTGAGTAAATCCCTACCTTTGCGACGTGCAAGGCTTTTGCTGCACGGATAATCTCGTTTTTTCTCATGATCGGATCATATTTCAGGCCGAAGCTGCTCGATGTTTTCCACGGGTACAACCGTGAGCGTTTCATGGCCGACCTCATGGCCGGCGTTATCGTCGGCATCGTAGCTTTGCCCTTGGCCATTGCCTTCGGTATAGCCAGTGGCGTATCTCCGGAAACAGGTCTTATCACGGCCATTATAGGCGGTTTCATCGTATCGTTTTTGGGTGGTTCATCCGTCCAAATCGGTGGCCCGACGGGTGCTTTCATCGTTATCGTCTACGGCATCATTCATAAGTACGGCATCGAGGGCCTCACGATTGCCACTATCATAGCCGGTATCCTGCTTCTCGTGATGGGAGCTCTTCGTCTGGGTACGCTGATCAAGTTTATCCCCTACCCGATAGTCGTGGGATTCACGGCAGGGATCGCCCTCACGATCTTCTCTACCCAAATGAATGACCTCTTCGGCCTCGGTATTGCAGATATGCCCGGTGATTTCCTTGGCAAATGGGGAGCTTATTTTACCAACTTCAAGTCAGTAAACCTCTGGGCTTTCGGGATGGGTCTGCTTAGTATTGTCATCATTATGCTGAGTCCGAGGTTCACCAAGAAGATACCCGGTTCGCTCATTGCCATTATCTTGATGACCGTAGTGGCCTATTTACTTCGGCTACAAGGTATCGGCGAGTTCGAAACCATCGGCGACCGCTTCACTATTTCCGCCCAACTGCCCAAGCCAACGGGGGTAACACTCAGCCTCGAAACGATTCGCCAACTTTTCCCTCCGGCTTTTACCATCGCCCTGTTGGGAGCCATCGAGTCTCTGCTGTCGGCCAGCGTAGCCGATGGTGTGATAGGGGAAAAGCACAACAGCAACACCGAGCTTATCGCTCAGGGTGCAGCCAATATAGTGGTTCCGTTCTTCGGCGGTATTCCCGTCACCGGAGCCATAGCCCGTACAATGACCAATATCAACAACGGCGGTCGCTCTCCTATTGCAGGGATCATACACGCCTTCGTGTTACTGCTGATCCTGCTATTCCTCGGTCCTCTGACGGCATACATCCCGATGGCTTGTTTGGCCGGAGTACTGATCGTAGTATCCTACAATATGAGCGGATGGCGTTCGGTGGCCAATATCGGTCGCGGCCCTCGCAGCGACAGCCTCGTCATGCTGGTTACTTTCCTGCTTACCGTCATCCTCGACCTGACCGTTGCCATAGAGATCGGACTGCTTTTGGCCATCCTGCTCTTTATGAAGCGCGTCACGGAGAACACACGCATCACAGTTGCCACAGGCAAGCTCGACCTGACGCAGACGGGCGAGATCGCCCACCACGACGAAGTGCTCGACATCCCGAAGGGGGTAGAGGTATATGAAATCGAAGGGCCTTTCTTCTTTGGCATCGCGAACAGATTCGAAGAGATCATGAACACATTGGGCGATCATCCCGATGTTCGGATTATCAGAATGCGACATGTGCCGTTTATGGATTCGACAGGGATGCACAATCTGGAAAACCTGATCAAAATGAGCCGGAAAGAAGGCATCAGCATCGTACTCTCCGGTGTGCGCAAGGACGTCCATGAAGAACTTGCCACCGCAGGCATCGTAGGGCTATTGGGAGAGGAAAACGTATGTGCCGATATTCAAGCGGCTCTGCGACAGGCACAAGCCATAACCCGAGGAGCATGAAGATAGGTACCATAGACCTCGGAGTAGAGCCTTTGTTGCTTGCTCCGATGGAGGATGTGACGGATGTGGCCTTTCGGGTCATGTGCAAGCAGTTCGGTGCCGATCTGGTTTATTCCGAGTTTCTCAGTGCCGATGCCCTGATTCGTCAAGTAGCCGGCACATTCCGAAAAATGACCATAGACGAATCGGAACGCCCGATGGCTGTACAGATATACGGACGGGATGTAGCTTCGATGGTAGAGGCTGCCCGACTATGCGAAGCGGCCGGTCCGGATCTGATCGATCTGAACTTCGGATGTCCGGTCAAACGGGTAGCAGGGAAAGGTGCCGGCAGTGGGATGCTCCGCAATATCCCGCTTATGATAGAGATAACGCGTGAGGTAGTCAAAGCGGTGAAGCTGCCCGTAACGGTGAAAACGCGGCTTGGATGGGACAATGACAGCAAGATCATAGTAGACCTGGCTGAACAGCTCCAAGACTGTGGCATTGCAGCCCTGACCATACACGGTCGCACACGCGCCCAAATGTACACGGGGACGGCTGACTGGACGCTGATCGGAGAAGTGAAGAACAATCCGAGAATGCAAATCCCCATTATCGGAAACGGAGATGTGACCACTCCACAAGAAGCCCGACGAGCCTTTGACGTATATGGTGTGGATGCCGTAATGGTCGGCAGGGCTTCTATCGGCCAACCATGGATATTCGAAGAAATGAAGCATTTCCTTCGCACGGGAGAAACGTTGCCTTTGCGTCCGTTTTCCTATTATATGGACATACTACGCCGTCAGACGCTGAACAACATCCGGAAACTGGACGAACGGCGAGGCATCCTCCATACACGCAGACATATTGCAGCCAGTCCCATATTCAAAGGGATCCCGAACTTCAAGCCCATGCGCGTGGCCATGCTTCGTGCCACGACACAGGAGGAGCTTTTCGCACTTATGGACGAGGTGGAGAAGATGATAGGATCTGCCGATTCAGCGGCGGTATAGTCGCTTGGACAAAGCCCCTCCTACCGATTGTTTCAATTCGCAGGTCTCCGCATGCAGATCTTTCAGCTCGGCATCATGTCTGCCGGTGAATATCTCGTTGTGGTGTTCGCATAGCAACCAGAGCAGATGATCGAAGGCAGTCAGCTGTTCGTCCGACAGGGTGGAAACGAGTGTCTCGGCACAAAGGCGCAGATTGGGAAAGAGATTGACCAGTACCTTTCTTCCCTCAGGAGTAATGGAGACACGCATGCTTCTGCGATCCTCCTCATCCGGTTTCTGCTCGATCAGATTAGCTTTCAGCAGACGACGCATGACTTCTGCACCGGATGTTTTTTCCATGGCATTGAGGTTGTTCAGCTCTGTCTTGGTCATGCTCTCACCGTTCATCAGACAGACCAAATAGGTGTATTCGTCTTCGGTCTGCAAGGGAGATTCCGCCAGTGCTTTCTTGATATAAAAACGAGAGTAACGATGCAGGAGGCTGACTCCTCGCGCTATATTCTTGGCTCCTGCTGCTCGTTTCCGGGTAGCAGAGACAACTTCTTCTTCCTCCTGTTTCTTCTTTTTGTCGCAACGCCAACTTAAAAAGTCGGCAAAGTCTTTCATTTCAGGTTCATGCCCCCCTCCGTCATACAAACTTTCAAATGCGTCGAGGTAGTCGATAAGATCGAAAAGCAGTTTTTTGTACTTCATAAATTGCTCCGATTGAATAAAGAGTCCGTTCGATGTAATCCTTTTGGAGCATAAATGTACATTTTTCCACTGAAAAGCAGGAGATTACATGTTGAATGTAAACCGGATGGCAACACCTCTTTCATAAAAGAAATTGTAGCCGCCATAGAATACTCCGACTTGCATCAGCGTACCGATACTCTGTGAATAGCCCATCTCCAGATAGGGTTTTCTCGATACCATATCCCACCGGGACTTGAAATGTAAGGCCTCGTCGTTGGTCTTTAAGAAAACGAAGGGCAGGAAATTGACCAGCAGGCGCGAAGCTCGGTAGCTGGTTTGAAGGATAAGGTGTTTGTCGGCTGTAGCCGTATAGGGAGGCAGTGTCTGGAATGCAGCTTCCATGCTATCGCCGAATCGCCAAAAAGCATTCCCCCCTTTCAGAAAAAAGTACTCGCTCGGATAGATAACCAACCGATCGATATAGCCTCCGACATTCAATTGATAGAACAGTGACGATGCCGGTGAAAAGACAAGTCGCTGCTGTATGCTCAAATCAAGGTGGTGGAAGCGTGCATCGGACTTACGCCCCATCCCGAAAGCTCCGCGATAAGAGAGAGAAAGGAGCGGAGCACGTATGCCCTCGCCCTCACGAACGAGAAATCCGTCCGCCGTATAGCGGTAGTAGGGACGCGGATTGAATGTCATCTTGGCTCGTACTTCCAGCAGTCGGTGATGAGGAACTATACGAGGGAGATCGGGATCGGCATTGCTGATATTCAGAATATCGGTAATGCTGCCACCGAAGAGGCTCCACGTTTCTCCATGCGGCAAAGGATTGCGCTCGGCCAGCATCACGCTTGTCTCCACATTGAGCTTGGGCAATAGATCGATACTATTGGTCAGACGGACAAATTTATCATCGTAGCGAGTTGTCGGACCTTGTCCGTTGAGAAGCTCCATCATCAGATCGGTCAGCTGGTCTATTCTTTCGCGTGTGCTGTACAAATCGAAAGAGCGATGCCCTGCAGATAATTGCAAAAGTCCTCTTTGCGAAGGAGAATAGTGGAGTTTGCTATCGAGAGTCCAAACAGCTTTGCGTCGTTTGGTGACATAGTAGAGGCCGGGCTTTATCTCCCAGCGGATTCCGGGAGCCATATCGCAAATAGCCGTCAGAGACTGCCCCAACCAAAGATGATCGGCATAATTATAATAGAACAAAGCCCACACCAATCCCTCATTGCCTAATCGCCAACGCTCCCCGATCCGATACTTGTGTCCCCAAGCCAATGCGCGATGCCAAGGTACATGCTGATGCAGAGTATGATCTCGACCGACAACCACATTTTTCCAATATGTAGAACTATCCTGTCTCGCGAAGCTGCTACGAACAGCCCAAATAGGAGCGATGGGCAGTTCGTCCGGCAAACGGTAGCCACTGCTATCTTGCGGCATATAAACCGGTACTGCGGCCTTGTCGAGCTGCTCTCCCGTATACGTCACAGATGCGGAATAGCCATTATAGAGAGAAGCCCAAAGGCGATTGCGACTGATGACGGCAGAAAACCTGACCGGTAGAGAAAGATTCGGCTCTACCTCTTCCAATTCGACTCGATAAGATTCTGTAATAACCCCCTTCATCATGACTTGCATTTCCAGTACAGCAAGTCGCTGCCGTGTGGCATCTATCGTTAAAGTTCCATGAGTCAGGCCGCTCAGTCCGCGAAATGCGATACGGCGGTATTCTATACCATCTTTCTCATATAGGCTCTCCAAACGGTAAGTATAAAAGGCTTCGGCTTCTCGTCGAAGAGGGTTGGGGAATATTTGCCGATTGCCAAAGTCGAACTCTTCGGCATATACATTCTCTCCCAACAAAGCTAAGGCCGTAAGGTCATCCGCTTTGTTTCGCTGAGGAATATCCGACCGAAAAGAAACAATACTCCTTCTGTATGTACCCGTTACCGAGTCGTATTGTCCATATAGCCGAGCCTCCATACACAAGGAATCCGACGAGAGATACTGCTCCCATGGAATCCCTCCGTGTTTGAGCCGACGCACTATCGGCAGCACACGAGAAGCCCATGATCGACCTCGAATATCGGCTTCCCAACTACGGCCTTCTGCCATGCGGAAGAAGTGGGGCGTTCTGTCGGAAATCATTCTGACCGTTTCCAAAGCGAAAGCTTCGGATTCTTTTTTGTCGAACAGGGAGGTCTGCTGCTCCGTCCCATTGCTCAGCTCCCGTATTTCCTTCGATACTGAAGGTAATGACTGCCCCATCGTATGAGAAGCACAGACTCCGAGAAGCCAAAAGAGCGATAGCAAAAAGCGGACGATCGGTTTTCTCATCTCTTAGAGCGGTAGTTCAATAACGAAAGAGGTGAAACCATCGGCTGTACGCCTCGCAAGCAAATTTCCCCCATGCAGACGAATGATATAACGGGAAAGGCTCAGACCGATGCCGCTGCCACCGGTTTTGGTCGTATAGAAAGGAACAAACATATTGTCGAACACCTCTTGAGGAATAGGAGTGCCGTTGTTCTCCACATGAAGGAGTAGTCTGTGTTCATCCGACAAATCGAGACGCTCCTCGACACAAATACGCAAAAGTCGTTTCTCCGTATCGGCAGGATATTCCGCCTCGGCAGCATTCTTGACGAGGTTTATCAGTACCGATGTCAATTGCTGACGGTCGGCTGGAACAGTCAGCCCCACGGGTATTTCTTCCATATCCACCTTTATACCGTTGGAGGACAGAAGCTCTTCTTGCAGGCGCAATATCCCCGTAAGAAATGCATATAAAGCAATATCCTCCTTCTCGGGAGAAGGAATGGCCGTAAACTTACGGTAGTCCTGTACAAAGGATAACAACCCCGCTCCGGTACTACGAATGGTATCCAATCCGGTAGACAGCATTTCCTCGTCCGCAGAGCTTTGCAAATTGTCCAAGAGGGTATCGCATATCGAAGTAATGGGGGCTATCGAGTTCATGATCTCGTGCGTCATCACCCGAATGAGCCGGATCCACGACTCTGTCTCGCGAGCGTCAAGCTCCTTGCCGATATTCGACAGCGTATATATATGGTATATCTTCCCCCTGATCCGGAACGAAGAGAAGCGGAGACTCACTTCCTTCTCTTCTCGCTCCGTTGTGAGCTTGACATGAATGCCTGAATCGGTAGCCGCGGAACGAAACAGCCGAGGCATGTCCGGCGATACGCGTCCAAGCTGATCGAGGTGTGTGATAACGGGTAAACCGAGGAGACGCAACAGCACTGTATTGGTAGAATAGACATACCCCTCCGGAGCAACCATCATGATGCCGACAGGAATCTGTTCCAGCACATGTACGAGAAACTGCTCACCGGCTATCGCCTCATCGCGAGAACGACTGAGGATCTCCTTGATACGGTTGAGTGTACGGTTGAATGTTCGATGCGAAGCATTGCCCCCCATTTCGGAAAAGCGCACGGAATAATCGCCATTCTCGATAGCGTTCAAGAGCAGGGAAAGATCTTGAAGATGATGCCGATAGAGCAAACGCAAGCGAAAGGCGGAAAAGAAAACCAATCCGGCAGCAAAGACTGTGATGACATAATGTCCTGCAACTGCCGACCAAGTACCCACCACCGCCATGACGATGGTAAATAACAGATGCAAGCCGAAACTGCTGGTCTTTCGTCTTCCCATAGAAGAGAGGCTACAGGCCGTAGCGTTTCATCTTATTATACAGAGTCTGACGGCTGATACCTAATTCCCTTGCCGCGTTCGAAAGGTTGCTGCCGTTTCGTGCCAAGGCTTGCTCGATAGCGGTCTTTTCCATTTCATCCAAGGTCTGAGGAGTACTTGCTACAGCGGTAGCAGTCGGATGAGCATCGATCGACTTCGGCAACGACAGGTCAGCTGCAGAGAGGCTGCTGCTACGGCTAAGAATCACAGCCTTCTCTATGCAATGCTGTAGTTCACGCACGTTGCCCGGCCACGGATAGTCGGAGAGTAAAATCTCTGCTTCGGGAGTCAATGCCGACACCTCTTTGCCGTACTGTCGTGCATAACGATGCAGGAAGAAAACGGCCATCGGTACTATATCTTCCCTGCGACGACGTAGCGGTGGCATCTCGATATGAATCGTATTGAGACGATAAAGCAAATCTTCTCGAAACCGGCCCTCAGCCACGGAGAGAGGCAAATCGCTATTCGTGGCAGAAATGATACGAACATCCACGGGAATCGGCGTATTGCTGCCCACACGAGTCACCACTTTTTGCTGGAGCACAGCCAACAACTTGGCTTGCAGGGCAAGGCTCAGGTTGCCTATCTCGTCCATAAAGATCGTGCCGCCGGATGCTGTCTCGAACTTGCCGGCGCGGTCACTTTTGGCATCGGTAAAGGCTCCTTTCACATGGCCGAACAGTTCGCTCTCGAACAGCGTCTCGCTCAAAGCCCCCATATCCACGGTCAGCATCGGCTGACGGCTACGAGGAGAACGGGCATGGATATACTCGGCTAAAACGCCCTTGCCGGTACCATTCTCACCCGTAATGAGGACATGGGCAGTGGTATCGCCGATACGATCGGCCAGCTCCAACACCTCACGCATAGCCTTGCTTTTGCCGAGAAATACCGAATCGTCTTCTTTAGGTGTAGCCGTCACATGAGAGTTTGCGGCCTTATTCATCGCCACACGAAGCGACTCCAACAGCTCGGCGTTATTCCATGGCTTGACGACGAAATCGCTTGCTCCACGCTTCAAGGCATCCACTGCCAGACGGATGTCCGCATATGCAGTAAAGAGCACCACAGGAAGATCCGGGAAACGGCCACGGACCTGATCCAGCCAATATAATCCCTCATTGCCCGTGTTGATACCGGTAGAAAAATTCATATCCAGCAGGAGTACATCCGGATGCACCTCCACGATAGTGGAAAGCAGTGTCTTGGGAGAAGGCAGGAGCGTCACGGTCTCGAAACTCCCCGTCAGGAGCAACTTCAAAGCTGTCAGCACATGTTTATTGTCATCTACTACGATGATACTTCCGCTCTTCTTCATTGTGTACAAATCTTACTCTCTTGAACAATTCCGCCGTGGAACGGAAACAAAAGTAAGGAAAAGAGAGCGAAGAGATTATAATAACAGAGAAGAGAAAAAGGCTGGCACAGAAAAGTATAGCACCCGATTCGTGCCTAAAGGAACGAATGCAGCATCGCTATTCTCCGGATCGGCACCAACGGCCAAAGGCTCCTCGCCCATAAGTGCAAGCCGAAGAGAAGCCATCCTATCAACGAATAAGAGGCGATGCGGTCGCGACAAGGTAGCTCGCAAATACCCGAAGAATACAAGGACTTATGGCGCGAGAAAAATGTTTTTGTGTAAGAAAATCAGCTATTTGTGGATTATCTTCCTTACTTTTGTAGCAAGGTCACCGGAACGGTATCTATCGGGAAGAATTACTTAGAAGCTCTTTTCGGAGGGAAACGCAGTATTCCGGACAAAACAATAATGGTTAACATTAAAATATAAGCACTTAGTTATGACGAAAGTAGGTATTAACGGCTTTGGCCGTATCGGCCGCTTGGTATTCCGCGCAGCACAAAACAGAAGCGACATTGAAGTCGTAGCCATCAACGACCTGATCGATGTGGAATATATGGCGTACATGCTCAAGTACGACAGTGTACACGGTCGTTTCAATGGGACAGTCGAAGTCAAAGACGGTCAGCTGATCGTAAACGGAAAAGCCATTCGAGTTACAGCTGAAAAGAACCCTGCCGATTTGAAATGGGATCAGGCCGGAGTGGAATATGTAGTAGAGTCCACCGGTCTTTTCCTCACGAAAGAAAAATCCGAAGCACACCTTGCTGCCGGTGCCAAGTATGTAGTTATGTCGGCTCCCTCTAAAGACGACACGCCTATGTTCGTATGCGGAGTGAACACGGATAAGTACGTAAAAGGCACGAAAATCGTCTCCAACGCATCTTGCACCACCAACTGTCTGGCACCCATTGCCAAGGTACTGAACGACAACTGGGGCATGGTAGGAGGTCTGATGACCACGGTGCATGCCACCACAGCTACACAGAAGACAGTGGACGGCCCCTCTGCAAAAGACTGGCGAGGCGGTCGAGCAGCAGGTGGCAATATCATACCTTCTTCCACCGGTGCTGCCAAAGCGGTAGGCAAGGTGATCCCCGAACTGAACGGCAAACTGACGGGTATGTCTTTCCGCGTACCGACACTGGACGTATCGGTAGTAGACCTGACATGTCAGTTGGCAAAGCCTGCTAAGTACGAAGATATCTGCGCTGCCATGAAGAAAGCTTCGGAAGGCGAACTCAAAGGCATTTTGGGCTACACGGACGAAGAAGTGGTTTCTTCCGACTTCATCGGCGAAACCCGTACTTCCGTATTCGATGCCAAAGCCGGTATCGCACTCACGGACACCTTCGTGAAAATCGTTTCATGGTACGACAACGAAATCGGATACTCCAACAAAGTACTCGATCTCATCGCCTATATGGCCAAGGTGAACGCATAAGAAAATTGGACAAGATCCTAACGGATCTTGGATCACCTCTCACGGGGCTGTGCCGAAGGAATTATCCGGGTACAGCCCCGTATTCTTTTCCGGACTATGATCCGGCAACAACCATCCTCCATCCTCCGACATCATCGGATGGCTGTATGTCGCTTGATTCGGATACTCCCGTCAGTCCTCTTCGGGCTGCGTGGCTCGGCCCTCCCGACTGCGGTATTCGCCCGGGCTCATACCGGTATGCTGCTTGAAATACTTGCCGAAAAAGGACTGTGTGGAGAAATTCAGCTCATAGCCGATCTCCTGAATCGTCTTATCCGTATAACGCAGCAGCGACTTGGCCTGCTGGACGATGAAGTTGTTGATCACTTTGGAGGCAGACTGCCCCATGACGCTTTTTATCGTCAGCGCCAAGTGCTTGGGACTGAGGCAGAGTTTGTCCGCATAGAACTTGACGGCATGCTCCTCTTTGTGATGTTCGGAGACGAGAAGCAGAAAATTGCGACAGATGGTTTCAGATCTGCTATGCTTGCAGTCGGTTTCGGTGCCATCAACAATCAGATCGTCCAGAAATAGGAAGAGAGAGCTGATCTGGTGGGTGACGATCTCTTCCTGATGAAGCCTCCTGTTTTGCAACGTGTTTTCGATCAGATCCATCGCAGCCATGAGGAATGCGTGTTGCATGGGGTCAAGGCGAAAGAGCTCATTGCTGTGTAGTTTATTGACGATGGAAATAAAACTGCCGACTCTGACCGCCGACAAAGAAAGAATCTCCTTGTCCAAACATAAATGACGAGCACGAAAGCGACCGGACTCGATCACCTCTATCGTTTTCCGAGGCATGACGACCAATAGCTCACCCTCGTGCAGCTCGATCTCTCGCGAGTCGACCATAAGTCGCATATAGCCCCTCGTGCAAATAGAAAAGAGCATGGATTCAACCAGAAACGGTACAGACATAGCTACTTCTTGGAGCGATCGCTTCTCATTGCTCAGCAAAACCCGGTCTCCCAATGTATTCATTTTGCCTCCGAAGTAGCTCGCAAGCTCTTTGATAGAGAATACCTTTAGCGGAACAGTCATAAAAGAATATTTTGAGATAAAAAACTTCATCGAATCCATTTGCCGAATCGCCACGGCAAACATCCGAGTCATAAAGAGTCAAAAAACCGACAGAAACGTATGAGAGCATAGCCCCGGCTCTTCCCTTCCGGAGCGAAACTTATGCCCTTTTCAATAGCGTCGTTCGCCGAAGATAGTGGTTCCGATACGAACGATGGTGCTTCCCTCTTCGATTGCCAGCTCATAATCGCCGCTCATTCCCATCGAAAGTTCGCAAAAATCGGCGGAATCGGAGAAGAAACGCTCTTTCATCTCCCTGAAAAGCGATGCCAACCGATGAAACTCTCTGCGAATCTGCTCCCTGTCGTCGGTGAATGTAGCCATCCCCATCAGACCGGCAATCCGGACTCCGGTATCGGATCCACGAGCCAAAATAGTCTCGAGGACTTGTGGCAATTCCTCCGGCGTGAAACCGCTCTTTGTTTCCTCCGATGCGATATGCACTTCCAGCAAAACCGGCACGGTACGCCCCACCTTCGATGCCTGACGGCTGATTTCGTCGAAGAGCCTCAGAGAGGAAACGCTCTGGATCATCGAGATGAAAGGGACGATGTACTTCACCTTGTTTGTCTGTAGCGGCCCGATGAAATGCCACTCCACGTCATCAGGCATCGCTCCCACTTTGCTCATCAGTTCCTGCACCCGACTCTCGGCGAAAATCCTTTGGCCGGCCTCATAAGCCTCCATGAGTTCTTCCACGGGATGGAACTTGGAAACAGCCGCCAGCCGCACGCCTTGTGGCAGTGAGCGGAGAACGGGGCCTAAACGATCGGCAATGAGCGTCATTTCGCCGGCATGTATTGGAAAACATCCATCAGGGCAGTCTCCGACACCGATGCGATCTCATAGTCGGCCAATCCCTTGCCCATCTGCTTTTCCAGCTCTGCCACCGCATTGGGCAAGCTGTCCGACTTGACGAGCATGAATGCAGGCGTCTTCTTCTCCACCCCGTTCTTCTCATCGATCGTCACATACAGCACTTTGCAACGATAGTAGCGATCGCATTTATCATCCTCATTGAGGAAAAGTTCGGCATAGTTTACCTTGCGAATATTACTGATGTTGAACTCTCCCATACTGACGAAAGGGGTGATCTCCTCTATCATCTTGGCCTCTGCCAACGTGAAAGAATCGGCATCCACCAAATAGCTCTCCACCACCTTCTTAGGCATTCCATTATCGGCCACCTTCTCATAGGTGACCTTGCATTCGAACCATGCAGCCATAATCTATACGAAACTAAGATTTATTGAATGGCAAAGATAGCAAAAACGAGGGCCGACGATTTTCACCGGCGGAGAAATCTCCCACAAAACTCGCGCTGGAATCCCACAGAGTGCGGTTCGTAAATCCTGAAAAACTCGCGCAAAAAAAATTCGTTCCGCTCTTTTTCAGGTAGAGCAACACCTTGAATTTGTCTCTTTGCATACGCTTCTGTTTTTATGGGCAAAGTTACCCGTTACCGAAGCGTTTTCAGCTATGCAAAACATTGTAATACAAAGCATAAGCACCGCAATAAAGGAACGGAGAGATGCCGAATACTCTTCCGTCAGTTACCTCCTCCTGCCTCTTCGTTACCATTCGAGGAATAGGCTAACGATTTGGTAACGGGATTCTACACAAATCCACATCTTCTGCATTTTAACCCTCTGTGCAAAGTGTTAATAAACACTGCAAATCTCTCTCATTTCCATCTACTTACCTTTAATCCTCACCCTAATACCCTTTTCTCTAATAGTTCCTGCGCCAAAGCAAAAAAGTTCCCATGCCACGTTTTTAGGCGTCACAAATACGAAAATTTTGGAGTGTGACGTGTACTGAAAAGCATTGTGCCGAGCCTCTTCCGTGGACTGCATGGGAGAGGATTTCGGCACAATGTCGTTTGTGGGGCAGGAAAGGGATGCGCTCCTTCTATTGTACTATTGTTACTTCGCTTTGACAGTAAAGGTAATAGAAACTATGGCTGCCGTCGTCTTCCTTCAATGGCCCATCCAAATGAATCTGTATCAATATAAATGCTGATGAAGCTCTCTTAATATCTGACAAACTCGTCTGTTCCATCGCATGAAGATAATACCAAGGATAGGAGCAAGCCGAAAAAGGCCAATGGAATCGATTTGATGGTCGTTTTTTTGTTTGTTCAAGGCTTCTCAGGTGCAAAACAAAAAGACAAGTTCGATCCGCCTATTCGTGATACAGGCATTGTGCAGTCCGCATAGGGTGGCTACGGACAGGTATACCACCCTTTCGTAGGATTGCTGCACCGGAGATTGATAATACTTGGTTGGGAGTGTTCGGTATCCTTTCTTGGATTGCCGATGCTCCCAACCACTTTATGTGGGGCTGTTGCCGGAGTCGTATGGATTGGAGGGGGTGCCGGATAGAAGAGCGCATCAATGATTGGATCGCTTTTTTGTTAATTCTCGGTTCTTTCCATAGATGATATTTTTCTGACCACAGTACACGTCACAGACACATCGATCCGAACCAAAAACACACGAATTTTGGTTTGGGTTTTCTGAGAAAATGGAACGAGATTTTTTTCGTTGTGGCGTGAGAATTTTTTGCTTTCCGCGCCAAAACCAAAAAGTTCCCACGCCACGTTTTTAGGAGTGTCAAACGGAAAAATTTTGGAGCGTGACGTGTGCTAAAAAACGTTGTGCCGAGTGACGTGACAACTTCGGTCGAGGAGTTGCATAGAGTAGCAATAGTGGGGAGAGAGACCCGATTTCGACGCATACGTTTTTCTTGCGTTCAATGTCTGTAAATGTCAGATAGTAAGTGTGTTGATGGGAGCAGAAACGGGTGTTTCTACTCTCTTGCATCCGTGCAGGAAGCAAGAAACGGGCGTTTGCGGTCTCCTGCATCGCTGCAACGAGCAAGAAACAGCCTACAATCATTCCTTAAATCTCTGCGTGCGCTGTCGCCACGGCCGAATGGGTGGTTCAGTGATCGAGATAGATGAAAAACACGTTTCTTACCGTAAATCGGACGGTGGATGAAAAGGATTCATGCAAAAACCCAATCGGCCGTCCCCCCTATCGGCATGAAAAAAGACCCTGCACAGAAGTACAGGGTCTCGTCAATATATATTCGGAAATCCGTTTCGGTCATAATGTATTGTAGAAGACGGCACTGTGCCTCAGGCCTGTATGAGACTCTTGCCACTGTATGACGTATAGGCCTCGCTGTAAGGTAGAGATATTGATCTCGGTCTCTCCTCCTTTCAGGATGCCCCTGAGCATCTGAAGACCATTTGCACTCAGAATTTGGTACGTAAGGCCGGAATGTTCTTTGCCAAAGCGTATGTATTCCGGATTGACGCTGAAAGGCGTTGATTCACCGGACAAAGCGGTCAAACTGTTCGGGACGCCATAAGCATCGCAAGGACGTTCCTCCCAGAAAGGGGCTTTGTATTCGAAGTCATCACTGAAAAAGCATCGGAGCAATGGTTTGGGATTGATATAGTCCACAATAATTCCATATGGAAGGGGTTTTTCATATTGGGCATTGAGCTCTAAAATGCCCAAATCTTCGATTACTTCGACAAGTTTACCTTGCTCCGGCCACGGGCCTTCCGCAAAATAATAATTCAGGCAATAAACTTGTCGAATCAAATCGTGCCCATCGACGTTGATTGTGGATTTTTCAATGACCGTTGTCGTCCCGTGAGAAAAGCCCTAGACGGCTGTACCTTGGTTGACGGGAAGGGGTACGACGTCGCCAACCTCTGCCGCGAGATCATAGAGCAGTCGCAAGCCATCAGACTCTACAGCGTAAGCCTTATCCCCTTTTCTATATAGGTAAAAAGGCTCCATCGGGGTCTCAAGACCTGTCCAATCTTTATGAACCACTTGTATCTCTTGAGCTTGGTATTCGCCTATTTGGATATTCTTCTCGACACGGTGGCGGATATACCCGAAATATGAAGGTGAGTCCATACTCGTTTTTTCACTTGTGTGGTAATACCACGTAGTCCCAAGAGGATAAAGCAAGATCGGATCATCCTGCTTATCGCTGTTTTTCTGTCCAAAAAGGACACATGCACCAAGGATAAAGACGCTCATAGCCAATAAGCCTCTTCTGTAAAAATTGTTTTTCATACTGCAATCATTTATTTTTCACAAATTCGGAGTCATTAATATCAACCACGGCTAAGATACATATTTATCAGGGTGCATATTCCCCTCGCACAAGTGCAATAGGAGGGAGATGCAAAGGCAAGATGCGAGAAGCTCGACACATGAAAAAGCGGCTCTGCTCGGGACGGACATATCTCTCATACGTGCCGCTTCCTCTTACAGAGCCGCTTGGTTCAATTTGGAATCAAAGCCATAAGTGGCTCTGATTATTTCAATTAGTTCAAAGACCCACGGTAAAGTTGAAGCCCACATGGCCGATGTGGTTCATGCGTGGAGAGAGAGCCGAAAGCGGCTTATTTCCATCCAGCTTGAAATTACGATACGGATATAGCAGGTTCAGATACTCATAGCCCAAGCTGAAACCGAGGCGGAAATCATATTTGCTCTTGATAGGCATTTTCCACCAAATAGAACTTTTGAGTCCGATCCCCGGTGAAAAGCCATTGCTCACAGTGGCAACATCTTCGGACTGAAGTACAAGGTCACTGCCAGCTCTTGTGTAGGTGTCGTAGTGGACCTTGCTCTTGGGTATCGGCGAGAAAAGAATATGGGCGTCATTGGTCCATCCCCAATACGCTCCCAGATGCTTGGTATAGGACATCCCCAAACTGATGAGGAAACGGCCGAGAGCTTTTTTGTCAAAAAAGTCTTCTGCGTCTTCAAAGACTATTACCTTTTCAACAATACCAATGATACTTGGAACATTCGTATACATGAGCTTCGGACTTCCGGCCTCTTCCCAGTGTGCTCTTCTCTCATGTATTCCTACCGAAAAATCCAATTCTTCGGGCAGAATGCTGTGGTGTACCCTCATCCGTATGCTCATGTCCATGCCGAAGATATTGCCACCAAAACCATTTCCGGCCGTGGCCGAACTGAAAGTGGTCGCAGCCTCAATGCTCTTGATTTTTAACTTCGATTGGGCATTGGCCGACAGGCCCAAAAACAGGAGTAAAGCACATATCGATCCTGTCAAAGTAGTTTTTTTCATTTCAGTGATTTTTTTGTGTTATCGATTCTAAATGGTAACGAAGGTATCAAATTATTAAAAGATTGACGGAGCCGGATTGGGAGGAAAATGTTTTTTCTCTTGCAGTTTTCTCTTTTTCTCAGGCGTGTTTTCCGGATTGTACGAAAGAATGCCTACATTTGCCCCCGACAGACCGCTACGGGGGTGCTTGCCGACATGAATTGCGATACGGGCAGGCTGAGATAATACCCATAGACCTGATCCGGATAATACCGGCGGAGGGATGTAGAATCGAACACACACTATGCGTGCCAGCAGCTTCGGGAGAAGCACCCCATTGTGGACGGTCAGCCACATGCGAAAGAACAGATATTATCCCTCAAAAGCACGCAAATGCAAGTTACTATCAACAACCAACCGATCACATGCCTCGAAGGTATGGGACTGGCTGCTCTCTTGGAAGCCGAGCGGATCCAAGTGGAGCGCACGGCCATAGCCGTAAACGGAGAAGTCGTACCCCGTGCCTCGTGGCCGGACTTCCGTCTGTCCGAAGGCGATGAGATCCTGATCATCCAAGCTACCTATGGGGGCTGACGGACGTGCCTTCAGCTTCAAGACGATAGTCTCAAAACAGTAAAAACCCAAACCCATTACCTCATTGATATGAAAGAATTCAAAGTGACGACCGGCCCTCTGCCCGGCAGTGAAAAAATCTATGTCGAAGGAGAGCGTTTCCCCTTCCTGCGCGTACCGATGCGGCGCATCCGAATGTCCGACACCATATTGGAGAACGGCGAACGTGAGAAAAACGAAGATGTAGTCGTATACGATACCAGCGGCCCCTATACCGATACCTCCTATGAAGTGAATTTGCACCGAGGAGTGCCGAAGATACGCGAGCAGTGGATAGAGGATCGGAGCGATACGGTGCGGCTCGAAGGGCTCAGCTCCGAATACGGACGGATGAGGCAGTCGGACGCTTCGCTCGAAGAGCTGCGCTACGAGCATGTATGCACGCGTCCCCGTGCTGCCAAGGACGGCTGCGCCACGCAGCTCTACTACGCGCGTCAGGGGATCGTGACGCCGGAGATGGAGTTCGTGGCCATCCGCGAAAATCAGTTGATCGATCAGGTCAGGACGCGCTATCGCGCCGAGGAGGGCGAGCCGCTCGGAGCTGCTATCCCGCGCAAGATCACGCCCGAATTTGTACGCGACGAGATTGCCGCCGGACGGGCTATCCTTCCGGCCAATATCAATCATCCGGAGAGTGAGCCGATGATCATCGGGCGCAATTTCCTCATCAAGATCAATGCGAACATAGGCAATTCGCCCATCAGCAGTACCATCGAGGAAGAGGTGGAAAAAGCCGTCTGGGCCATACGTTGGGGTGCCGATACGGTCATGGATCTCTCCACGGGGGATCATATCCATGAGACGCGCGAGTGGATCATCCGCAATTCGCCCGTGCCCATCGGCACCGTACCCCTCTATCAGACACTGGAGAAGGTGCAGGGCGATGTGACGAAGCTCGACTGGGAGATATTCCGCGATACGCTCATCGAACAAGCCGAGCAGGGTGTGGACTACTTCACCATCCACGCCGGTCTGCGCTGGCACCACGTGCCTCTGACCTTGCGCCGCCTCACGGGGATCGTCTCCCGCGGCGGTTCTATCATCGCCAACTGGTGCACCACCCACAAGCGCGAAAGTTTCATCTACGAGCATTTCGAAGAGATCTGCCAAATCCTTGCGCGCTACGACGTAGCCATATCTCTCGGCGATGGCTTGCGCCCGGGCTGTATCCACGATGCCAACGATGCCGCACAGATAGCCGAGCTGAAGACGCTGGGAGAACTCACCGAGATTGCTTGGAAGTACAACGTGCAGACCATTATCGAAGGTCCGGGACACGTGCCCATGCACAAGATCCGCGAGAATATGGAGATTCAGCTCGAAGCCTGCCACGGCGCACCCTTCTACACCCTCGGCCCGCTCGTCAGCGATGTGGCGGCCGGCTACGACCATATCACATCGGCCATCGGCGCGGCACAGATCGGATGGTTCGGGACGGCCATGCTCTGCTATGTGACGCAAAAGGAGCACTTGGGTCTGCCCAACCGCGAAGATGTACGTGAAGGTGTAGTAACCTACAAACTGGCTGCCCATGCCGCCGACTTGGCCAAAGGACACCCCACGGCGTACTGGCGCGACTATATGATGAGCAAGGCGCGGTTCGAATTCCGCTGGAAGGATCAGTTCCACCTCTCGCTCGATCCGGAGAAGGCGATCCAATTCCACGATGCCACGCTGCCGGACGAGGGCCACAAGGAGGCGCATTTCTGCTCCATGTGTGGCGAACATTTCTGTTCCATGCGTGCCAATAAGAACTTCCGCAAGTTGCTAAACGAAGAGCCAGTCTCCAAATGAAACCCTGGCTGATCACTCCCGAAAGGCTTACGAGCGAGCAAATCGGGCTGCTCGACCGCCTCTTTGACCGAGGCTTGGAGCGGCTGCACCTGCGCTTGCCCGGTGCCGACGAAGAGGAGTATTCGCAGGTCATCGAAGCCGTGGCAGCCGGCTATCGCCGGAGAATAGTGGTGCACGATCATCCCCGGCTCATCGGCCGCTACGGACTGTGCGGTTTGCATCTGCCCGAACGAATTTGGAAAGGCATGACCGATCGGCCACAGCTCCCCGATGGTTGTACGGTGTCGGCTTCGTGCCACACGATAGAAGATATAGAGTCTTTCCCCTTTCGGCTCGACTACTGTTTCTTAAGTCCCGTGTTCGACAGTCTGTGCAAGGTGGGCTATGCAGGACAATTTTCCCCCGATTCGTTGGGCGATCGTCTGCGACGGATCCATCTGCCCGTGGTGGCACTGGGCGGCATTACGCCCGATCGTCTGCCGCGGCTCCGTAGAGCAGGCTTTGCCTCGGCAGCTGCACTCGGCTATGTGTGGTTGGCCGAAGGCCGGGAGTTGGTGCGCTGGCAGGAATTGTGTACGCCGGCCATCATCTGTGTCGGAGGAGTGGATCCCTCAGCTGGAGCCGGCATCACGGCTGACGTGCGGACGGCCGAAAACATGGGCGTGCGGGCTTATACCGTGGCCACGGCTATTACCTTTCAGGGAAGCGACAGCTATCGGGGGGAGCGATGGGTGGATTCGGCGGACATCATCCGGCAGATCGAATCTTTGTCGGCCGAGATGGAGCCTGCCGTCGCCAAGATCGGCCTGATCCGCGACTCGGACACCCTCTCTCTCGTAGTGGATTGTCTGAAAAAGGTTTTCCCCTCGATTCGGATCATATGGGATCCCGTACTCAGAGCTTCGGCCGACAGCTCCGCAGAACAAGCGGATCGTTTTAGTCTCGAAGACATAACGGCTTTGTCCCGAATAGACTTCATCACGCCGAATCTTCCCGAAGCTCGCCACCTTTTGGGCTGCGAACCGGACGATGAGGCCCTGCTCCACTTCCATCGAAGTAGCGGTGTCGGGCTCGTACTCAAAGGGGGGCATGCCGAAGAATCGGTCATAACGGATCGGATCGTCTACGATGGTCGATGCGAAGCTCTCCGGCTCTTACGCAGCGGTACGGAGAAGCATGGGACGGGTTGCGCCCACAGCACAGCTTTTGCAGCTGCTTTGGCTCTGGGACAAGAGCCTTTTACGGCTGCCGGGATGGCACAGCTATACGTCAGCCGACTACGTGAGAGTGCTTCGGGCTTGCTCGCTATGCACAAAGACCTGCCTGCCGATCCGGTCGTCCGGCTGATGAGCGAAATAGATTTGCAGTTCATCACGCACCGTCAGCCCGATCTGTCCGAACTCGAAGAAGCGGAGGCCGTCTGCCGTATGGGTGTGCGCTGGGTACAGCTTCGGATGAAGGAGGCTTCGGACGAAGAGATGCTTCGCACGGCTCATGCCGTCAAGGCCGTCTGTCGTCGCTATGGAGCACTCTTTGTCGTCAATGACCGTATCTCCATAGCTCGTCAGGTGGATGCCGACGGCGTACACTTGGGCAAAGAGGATATGGCGATAGCCGAAGCACGTCGCATCCTCGGCTCGAATAAGATCATCGGACGCACTTGCAACACGATGGAGGATGTGCGCCGAGCATACGCCGAAGGAACCGACTATGTGGGCATAGGCCCCTATCGCTATACGGAGACAAAGCAGCGTTTGGCTCCCGTCCTCGGACTCGAAGGCTGCCGAGCCATTGCCTCCTGTATGCAGGCCGAGGGTATCCGACTGCCAGCTTTTGCCATCGGTGGTATAGAGGATGCGGACATTCCCCTCATTCGCGACTGTGGCATAGGAGGCATTGCCGTGAGCGGCAGCCTTATCAGGAAAATAAAAAAGAACTAATCGGATGATCTCCCTCCCGTATAGAACGATCATCTTTTGATAAACAGAAAAAAATCTAATGGAAACATTACAAATTGCCGGCAAAACATTTGAATCGCGCCTATTCGTCGGCACAGGTAAGTTTGCCTCCTCCGATCTGATGGAGGCTGCGGCCTTGGCATCGCAATCCCGTATGGTGACCGTTGCCCTGAAACGTGTGGAAATCGGCCGCGGCAACGAAGACGACATGATCAGTCGCATCACCCGCCATCCGGAAATCACCCTTCTGCCCAATACTTCGGGCGTCCGCTCCGCCAAAGAAGCCATTCTGGCGGCCGAGCTTGCACGGGAAGCCCTCCAAACCAACTGGCTCAAGTTGGAGATACATCCCGATCCCCGCTATTTGCTTCCTGACCCCATCGAGACGCTTCGTGCCACAGAGGAGTTGGTACGTCGCGGCTTTATCGTTCTTCCGTACGTTCAGGCCGATCCCGTGCTGTGCAAGCATCTGGAAGAAGCCGGTGCGGCCACGGTAATGCCGCTGGGTGCTCCCATCGGCAGCAATCGCGGACTGAAAACTCGTGAGATGATCCGCATCATCATCGAACAGAGCCGTGTGCCGGTAGTCATAGATGCCGGTATCGGTGCTCCCAGCCAGGCGGCAGAAGCCATGGAGATGGGAGCTGATGCCGTTCTGGTGAATACGGCCATAGCCGTGGCGGAAGACCCCGTAAGCATGGCAACGGCTTTTCGCCTTGCCGTGGAAGCCGGCCGAATGGCTTTCGAAGCCAAGCTTGGCAGTGTCCGCTCCGAAGCCGAAGCCAGCTCGCCTTTTACCTCTTTCCTCAATCTGAAATAATTCCTCCGGAATATGACTTTCTATGATCACTTGCACGCCTCCCCCTATACTTGGGAGCGGGTGGGTAACCTCTTGGCCGATGCTACAGCTGCCGATGTGGAGCGTTCGTTGGCACACCGACGCCGCACGATCCAAGACTTTATCACACTTATTTCGCCTGCAGCCATCCCCTATCTGGAGCAGATGGCCCGGCAGGCGCATGCACTGACGGTAGAGCGATTCGGCCGCACGATGCAGCTCTATATCCCCCTCTACCTGTCGAATATCTGTAGTAATGCCTGTGTGTACTGCGGATTCAGCCGGTCGAACAAAATCCATCGCCGCCGACTCACTTCCGAAGAGGTGGATCGAGAAGCGGATGCGATCCTTCGGCTCGGATACAAACACCTCCTTCTCGTATCGGGAGAGTCCGAGAAAGCCACTCCGGCCGGCTACTATGAGGAAATGACGCGGCGGCTGCGTCCGCTCTTTTCCCAACTCTCGCTCGAAGTTCAGCCCCTGACCACGGAAGAATATGCCCGTCTGCATGAAGCCGGTATCGGAGCCGTCTATGTGTATCAGGAGACATACAACGAGCGGGCATACCCCACCTATCACCCTGCCGGACGAAAGGCGGACTATCGCTATCGCTTGGAGACTCCTGACAGAATCGGCCGAGCCAATATGCAGAAGATCGGCATAGGGGCATTGCTGGGGCTGGAGAATTGGCGTGTGGACTCCGTTTTCACAGCTCTGCACCTGCGGTATCTGGAGCAGACGTATTGGAGGAGTAAGTTCTCCATCTCACTGCCTCGTCTGCGTCCTGCCACGGGCGGATGGGAGCCTAAAGATCCTATCGACGATGTCGGTATGGTACAGCTCATTACCGCCTTCCGCCTGTTGGATAAAGATGTCGAGATCAGCCTGTCCACACGGGAGAGCCGTGAGTTTCGAGACCACGTGATGCCGCTCGGTATTACTTCGGTCAGTGCCGGCAGCAAGACCGAACCGGGAGGATATGCCGAAGAGAATGCCGATCTGGAGCAATTCACCATCAACGATGCCCGCAGTCCGGCTGAGATGGCTGCCGATCTTCGCCGACTTGGCTACGAGCCCGTTTGGAAAGACTGGGATGCTTTCATGTAACAGAGGATTCTGTACCGTTACGCCTCGCATCCGAATCGAAGCGATCTTCATAAGGACAAAGGCTGCTCTCCGGTCGAGGAAAGCAGCCTTTATCCTTTTGTTTTTATTGTTTGAAATCCTTACAAGCGAACACCCAAGCCTACGTGGAAAGAGGTGTTTTTCAGAGTAGCTTCCAGATTTTCAGCCTTTGGTTTAATGTCTTTTACAGTGTTGATCAAACCGAAGTCTGCACCGATGAGCAGATAAAAGTTCGAGTAACCAACCATGGCGGCAGCACCGAGACCGACATCGAAACGTTTGGCTTTCATCATCTCGTTCAAACCTTCTTTATAAATATCGAAAGTCGTCTCTTGACCATCTTTCCTGATGGCAGTACCATCACCCTTGATAGCATAGGATAAATAAGGCCCTGCCTGTACAGCAACTGATACCAAGTTGAGCAGACTCAAGCGATAACCCAGATGAACCGGTATCTCGATGTAGTGCATTTGAGCTTTCAAAGAACTCAATCCCAGTGCAGCAGAACCAACTTCACCGAAATTCGTTTTCATCCCTTTGGAGTGGAAAGCAATGCCCGGATTAACATAAAGACCATAGCCGATCGGGGCTTCTATCCCACCGGAGAAACGGTAACCGACAATGCTTTTAGTGGCGAAATCAGCAACACTCTCCACCTTATAATCACCTGCACTGAAACCAACAGCAGCATCTGCCCTAAAGGCTATTCTCCCTTGTGCCGAAAGGGCACCGACAGTCGCCAAAATCATAGCGGCGATCAAGATCAATTTCTTCATTTTCATTTCTGTTTTATATTAGACTTCTTTGAATAATAACCATCCCAAATATACGGTTTTTCGATTACGGACATCTTTTTTCCTTTGAGACAAGGGCCTCTTCCCCCCTCTCTTCGGGGAAGAAGAGAATAGAAAAGGAAGAAGCCAAAACCGAATAGTAGCAACTTACGGTTTTGGCTTCCTGATAATAGGGGATGAGGCTTGTTACTTTTGTGTCAGTTCGAGAGGTATAGGATGATTGTCTCCCTGCAATGCAAGCTTCATAGTCTTGTTTTTCCAGTCGACTACACCCGTAACATCTTCCGCTTCAGACAAATCGATGTCCTCAAAGGCCGGAAGCATCGGCTCTATGGAAATGATTTGGCTCTTGGACAGACGCAGCAGGACAGTCTTGGAGGAGGAATTGTACATATAAGGCATCTTCATCTTCATCTTGACTGTTATGCTCGGAGTAATCGTAACATCTACGTTCAGGTTCGTTTCTGTCTGGGAGAAAAAGTCGAGCTCCAATCTCAGTTTTGCCGATTCCGGTAGTTGAGCGTCAGAGTCGATCTCTCCATCCATCAATGCGTTGAGCAGATTGATTTCTGCTCCGCTCATCATTCTTTCCCATTGGGTCTTCTCGAGCGTTGTCGGATCGTCTTTCTTGCAAGACGAGAATGCCAGTGCGGACAAAAGAGCCAGCAACATGACTGTAAGTTTCATCATTTTCATATTTGTTCGTTTTTTGGTGAACGTGCCGGCAAATATAAGCCAAAATTCAATTTAGACTGTTCGGCTTTTCTCTCACCCTATTGGATGTCTATACCAGTACTTCCCATTCATTACTGGATTGTGGCATGGAACAATGTACCTCATCTCCTGTCCCTCGAAGACGCGTATAGCTTCTATTGCTTAATGATTTTGGAGGTAAATAATAAAAAAGCATGCAGAAATGCTTGGTCTCGGCATGCTTTCTTTCGTTTGGTAGCGAGACCCGGGATTGAACCGGGGACCTCATGATTATGAATCATGCGCTCTAACCAGCTGAGCTATCTCGCCATCGTCCTTGATTAAGACGGTGCAAAGGTAGACGTTTTTTTGACATGCGCAAGACATCCCCTCCCTTTTTTCAGGGCAATCGCATCAAAAATTTCGAGAAAATACAAGTTGCTAATTTTCAGATAATTGCATTTTGGAGGTTATACTCAAAGATAAAGAATACGCTCAAAAATATAACTGATAATCAGGCACTTACATTTTGATGCGGTTGCCCTGCTAATGACCGCCATTAGAAACTCATCCTAATGACAATTCTGGGATAAACTATATACCAACCCTTACAAAGCGATAAAAACGAAGTCGCCCGACCTCCTAAAAAGGAAGTCGGGCGACCGATTCGTACTCCGAGACAGTTACAGATTCATCTTAAAAGCTTCTCTGCAGAATGT
>NZ_JRAT01000004.1:0-6052 GCF_000765945.1 Porphyromonas gulae | reverse complement strand
TGCTCGTGTCAACCGAAATTAGACCTAAGGGTAAGGGCTGTCAACCTAAAGTAGAATTATAGAAAGAACCGGTAAACCAATTGTAGAACGATCCCGCCCAACTGTCAACTTTTTTCAGTACACGTCATATCTCAAAAAGCTACTAAAGATTTGATGCGGTTGCCCTGGTAAATTACCAGGGTATCGCATATGGATTTATCGGAGATCCTTGAAAGAATATTCAAACACATGAAAATCAATGATGTTTTTCTTTGTTCATGTAGCTTGCATTTTATGTATTTATATCTGATTTGAAGCGACTTAACTAACACTTTGGTTGCAATGATTTATGGAAAATATCTTTCAAATCCTTTCAACTGTCCCGGATCATCTTCGAGGCAATCATTTGATCTATCCCATTGATTATCTTTTACTTATTTCACTCTCCGGGATTATGTCCGGTTTTACCACGTGGAGCGACTTCGAGCTCTATGCCCAACTACATGAAGAAGATCTTAAAATGCTGTATAAAAGATTGGCTAAGCGAGAGCTGATGAATTATACGCCTTCCCACGATACTTTCAGTTACTGTTTTCGCGGTTTGGATCCGAAAGCTTTTCAAGAGGCCTTCAAGTCTTGGCTGCTCACTGTTTATGAGATCCTCGGAGAACATATTTGCATCGATGGAAAAACAATCCGAGGAGAAAGGAAGCTTGATCCCGATTCCGACTCACACACTGTAACGGCCTATATTGCAGGGATCAGAGCTTCTCTTAATCAGGTTTTATATCCAAGAAATCGAATGAAATCAATGCCGTCAAAGAGCTTTTGGATGTGATCGATGTCGAAGGAAATATCCTTACGATCGATGCCATCGGCACACAGAAAGAGATTGTCGATAAGATTGTCTCGAAGAAAGGAGAGTATATCCTTCAGGTGAAAAGCAATCAGCCCGGAACTCTATTGGAACTTGAAGAACATTTTTGTCCCTTCTACAAGGATGAAATTATCACAACAGAGCGTTTGGAATCGGGGCATGGCCGAGTGGAAAAACGCAAACTTGAGAGCATAATGAACCCTTTACGTTTCACTGAAACGGAGAAATACAGGGACTCGAATAAATGGGCAAACTTGCAATCGATTCATAAGCTCACCGGTAGCCGATATGATAAGAAGAAAAAGGTTGAAAGTTTCGACGTTAGCTATTATATCTCCTCTCTGTCAAATGCCGAAGAAGTCTGTAAGCTCATACGAAACCATTGGGCCATAGAGAACAATCTGCACTATTGTCTTGATGTCATTCTCGGAGAAGATCGATCGCTCAGACGAAAGGACAATGCAGCCAAAAATGTCAATATAATCTATAAGATAGCTCTCTTCTTTCTCGAACGATTGAAGAGCACATCCAAAAGGTCATTCAATGCCCTGCAAAAGATAAACGCCCTCAGAAAACCTTCCCAAATACTATCATCCATCAGATTTCTAATGCGATTGCCCTGACGCCGGAGGGTGTCAAAGCCTGCTGGAATTGAAAAATTCGTATCTTGCCCTCCAAAGAAAGGATTAAACTCATTCTCGGTACGCGCTCTAAATCAATAGAGAGACAATAGGGGAGTGCATCCTGTAAAACAGTAACGATAAAAAGAGATGGCTATGAAGCTGATTAAAAGAAGTTTGCTCCTGCTTGGAGCGGTACTGCTGGTTACGCTTCCTGCGTACTCGCAGAATGATGACGTCTTCGAAGACGACATCTATACATCGCGAAAAGAAATACGTAAACAAAACCAAGCTAAAGATGGGCAAAACCAAGAGGATGAATACGGCGGCGATACGGAATATGCCGTGGCTTCCGATCGGGATATTGATGCCTACAATCGTCGAGACGGTCAGTCCTACGATGGCAAAAAGTTGTCCAAAGACAAGAAGAAGAGAGATTCCGCTCGTTCTTCTGTTCCGGGCCGCTATAGTCGCCGCTTGGCACGATTCTACAAGCCGAATACGATCGTCATTTCAGGTGCCGACAACGTATATGTGACTGATGATGGTGAGTGTTTCGTCTATGGGGACGAATACTACGATGATGCTTCGTCTGTGAACATTTACATCAATTCTCCTTGGTACGACCCGTTCCCTTATACATCATGGTATCCATCTTTCTCCGGTTGGTATAACTATACGTGGAACTATCCGTGGTTCTACTACGGCAGCCATATCGGATGGGGCGGTTATTACCCCGGATATAATTGGTATTGGAGCTACTACTATGATCCCTTCTACAATCCCTATGGAATCGGTATGGGCTGGGGATACCCTTATGGCTGGGGCAGCTATTACGGCTGGGGCGGCTATCCGGGCGTGATACATCACTACCACCACTACCCGAAGAAGACCTATCCCAACGGTCAGCATTCCGGTGCCTACTACTCTTATGGCCGACCGGATCGCATCAAGGGGGGAGTATCTTCCAATAATAAGCTGGGGAAAGGTCGCTACGATAGACTGCAAAACTCCTCTACGCAAAAAAACAAACTGGGATCGCAGGCGAACAAGACTAATGATAACTGGCAAAGTGTGAAGCCCGGGCGTACCGGCCGAGCCAATAGAGACCGAAACGTAGAAGCGGTAACACCGAACAACAGCCAAAAGCAGAATCGTCCGGTAATACAGCAGAATCAGTCCGGCAGTAACCGGCCTACCGGGCGGAATGTCCGCAGCGAGAGACAGAACGATAACAACTTTTCAACGTCTTCGCGCAACAACAATAGCGGAGGTTTCTCTTCTCCCCCCTCTCGTTCCTCTTCCGGCCCCACGAGTGGTGGCGGACGTAGTGGCCGAGGACGCAATTAAGGTGCTTTCAAGATATTGCCAATAAAAACAAAGCTTTATTTCTGCCTGAACACCAGAAAGGTATAGTCGACTCGATAGAGATAGACCGTATCTTTCGGGGTTATGGTCTGATTACAATCACAATAAAAGAGGCATAAGCCTTCTCTGAAGACGATGAAAAAGATATCAGCATATGTTATTGGCGCGGTGCTCGCCACCACTTTGGGCATGCAGTCTGTGCATGCTCAAGGCGAAGCCGATGCCATTCGTTACAGTCGTACGGAACTGGGCGGTTCAGCTCGTTTCCGTTCCATGGCAGGCGCTTTTGGCGCATTGGGCGGCGACTTTTCTACCATCGGACAGAATCCTGCCGGCCTCGGCATTTTTCGTTCTTCGGAACTGTCCGCCACCATTGACTTCTCTTCCATATCCAATCAGGTATCCTGGCAGGGGTCAAGTGAGAGCTTTAGCAAAAACAAGTTGCTTTTCACCGGTATCAGCTATGTTGGGTCATGGGGTAAAGGCAGTGAAGATGTGAGCATCAATTTCGGTCTTGGGGCAAAGCGAGTTCTGGACTATGAGCGATCGTTCGGTATGGCCGGAGGTGAGCAGAAGTTTTCCGTGGCAGACTACACGGCAGCTCAGACTCCCGGCAAAGCCAATCCGTCCCATTTCGACTACAATGGCTTGGAGAGCAGTTGGCTTACCGACTTGGGATATAATGCCGGTTGGATAGCTCAGCTTCCGGGTGGCTACGGCTTTGAGTCGATATTCAAGTATAAACAGAATGGTGATTACCAGATCTTCGGACCTTCCTCCACGGCTTTCGACCTGAAAGAAACCGGCCATGTTTGGAACTACGACTTTGGTATGGGCATAAACATCCAAGACACATGGTATTTGGGTGCCAGTATGACTTTTAGCGATCTGCAATTTGATACGAATACATTCTATCAAGAGAACTTCTCATTCAACAACGGTGCCATCAACGACTATCTCAAGCTCGAAAACTCTCTCTCCACCTCGGGAAGCGGATTGAATATTGGCATCGGAGCCATTTATCGGCCGGACGATGCTATCCGCATAGGTTTGTCCTACTACACGCCTACCTGGTATTGGTTGAAGAGTTACTATAGAGCTTATGGTGCTTCCTATTATTCTCAAGCAGTAGACCAAAACGGACAACCGCTGCCGGAGAATCTCTACTTTATGAGTGACCAGACTCCGGAATCATACAATGCATATCAAATGAGTGCTCCGGGTCGCTTTGTTGCCAGTCTGGCTTTAGTGGGCGGTAAGATCGGTCTTGTCAGTATGGATTACGAATTGGAGTCCTACGGTCAGATCAAATTGAAAGATGAGGATGGTACTCCTTATGTTGACAACAAGTTCATTTCAGAAGATTTTGGTTCACGCCATACCATCCGTCTCGGAGGCGAACTGCGCCCCATATCTCGTCTGAGCCTTCGCGCGGGATACTCACAGACATCCAATCCGATCAAGAACCAAAAGTTGAAAGATTTCGATGGCCCGGCACAGGTGACCATTTATCCGATGGGTGCTATGCCTCATTACGAACTGCCTGGTAATTCTTACACCGTGAGCGGAGGCTTGGGCTACCGTTTCTCGCGCAATCTTTCGGGCGATTTGGCTGTGATATATCGTAACGACAAGAGCTACTACTATACCTTTGGCCGAATGGTATCGGACGATCCGAATCCGGCCGATGTGCTGGAGGTGGAGTCTCCTGCACCCGCAAAGCTCTCTCGGTCTAACCTCAAGATCGGAATGACGATGTCGTATCGATTCTGAAGATAGGACTGACACCATGGGGTATATAAGGGGGTCCGTGTCAAAACGTCTGTTTTGGTGCGGACTCTCCGGTATAAAGGAACCCCCGCTCTCTGAAAAGTATCCCTAATGGAGATAGCACCTGAGTGCCCGAAGGCAGTGTCGCTATCGAAAAACTAAGAAGTATAGTATAGATAAAGGAAGGATCGACTCTTTTGCCTGACTTTCGGAAGATTATGTTTTCTGTTATAGCTTGTCTTTTTGCTGGCATATTGGTGGGTTATCTCTGCCGACGTCGCAATCTGCGTAGGATAAACCTCTTAATAACGTTCCTTGTCTGGATACTGGTTTTTCTGTTGGGGGTAGAGGTCGGGGGTAATCGGGAAGTAATCTCTGCCTTGCCTCGATTGGGCTTGGATGCCTCGCTGATCGCGATTGCGGGAGTCATGGGAAGTGCCGTATTTGCAAAACTGCTATGGCGATTCCTGAATCGTTCGATTGACTCAGATGCGAAGGCTCATGATCAAGAAAGGGGATTCTGATGAAAGGAAGTCTGGTCATTATACTTTTTCTCCTTGGAGGAGCCCTTTGCGGGTATGTGGAGGTATTTCCTCAGGAAATAGTCGATCAGGGATGGAGTGCTTATGCGCTTGGGGCTTTGATGTTCGGCGTTGGCCTGAGCATCGGCCATAATCCCATTCTGCTCAGAAGTTTCCGGCAGATCAGGCCGATCTTGTTTTTCCTCCCGCTTGCTACTATTATGGGTACGCTCTGCGCTTCTGCCCTTGTCTCATTGCTCTTGCCGCACAGCTCTATGGCGCAGAGCCTGGCCATAGGATCAGGATTTGGCTACTATTCCCTTTCCAGCATCTTTATTACAGAGTATAGAGGTGCAGAGGCCGGCACCATAGCACTTTTGTCCAATATTATAAGAGAGGTTATTGCACTGTTGGTGGCACCCGTTTTGGTGCGCTTTTTCGGGCGCTTGGCCCCCATTGCAGCAGCAGGAGCCACCTCCATGGACACCACGCTGCCTATCATTGTTCGTTGCTCGGGATCCGATTATACCATCGTTTCTATATATCATGGTTTTATTGTGGATTTCAGCGTCCCTTTCCTTGTCTCCTTTTTCTGTTCTTCTCTCTTCTTTTGGTAGAAGAACTCAAGTAAAAAGCCTTGCGCTCAATAGCTGTCGGCACGATCTATGATAGCTGTCTCTGCTCAAAAGCAGTCCTATTGCAGATTGTTTTCTTTAAAAAGATCAATTTCTTATTCCTGGTAAATCCCTGTGCAAAAGGATTTTACCCGTCATCGCCGAATTTGTTGAACTGAAAAGTGGAGTTTTTTCGTCCGAAAAGTTTTGCTGATTCGGAAAAAGGTTTTACTTTTGCACCCACTGTCCGCCGCTTGATCGGCTCCGTGCCGTGATGGGGGATAGGGGATAAAAAGACAGCGA
>NZ_JRAT01000031.1:0-71610 GCF_000765945.1 Porphyromonas gulae | reverse complement strand
TCGTAACCCTTGCAATGTTTGTCTGTACCTGACTCCCGAATAATCTTTCTAATCTTTTCTTTCGGTAGTTTACCGATGGCTTGCGCAAAGAGTGTTATATTTGTCATAAAGGAAGTGGAGGAGTTGGGCTCTCTTTACTAAGGTAACATTTTGTTCCTTAGCTCTGCTTCCTTTTTCTTATATCCTCCAAAACGTTTAGGACAACATTGGTATCGACCTCAAGCCTTTCCAGCGAGTTAATACCTCGTTGGCTTCTATCTCCAAGGGATTGAGAATACTTTCATAGCGACGTGTTTCTATGCGTCCGTGAGATAGTTCCGTCTGCTCGTCNCAGAGGGCAGAAATAGCCTTCTATCTCTTGCAAGCTCAAACTTTGATTCGCTTTAACACACAATACATAGTCTCCGCCCTTATCGATGATTTGTTCGGTAATGGCTGTTTGTGTGCCTATGGCATCAATGGAGACGACAGCCCCGTTCAAGTCCGGCAAATGAAGAAGTTGATGTATAGCCGGTATTTCGCTTGTTTTTCGGTCGATATAGAGTTGGGCAAGACTGCACATGTCTTGTGGTGAAAAGGCAGAGACGACATGGGATTGTGTATCAAAAGAGAGTTTCTTCACTCCCCGCATCGTCTTGCCATCAATGCAAATATGTTTACCNCAGAGACGACATGGGATTGTGTATCAAAAGAGAGTTTCTTCACTCCCCGCATCGTCTTGCCATCAATGCAAATATGTTTACCCGAAGTGGCCGAGATAAAGCCTTCAATCCATCGCTTATAAGCCCCCTTAAAGGCTTCTACATCCAACAGACTGATGCTCCTGTTGAGAGTATCATGAGAAGGCATGGTATGCGTAAGCTGATGGCCGGTAAGCATTTCGTATAGACTTTTCAATTCTTCTTCGTATTCCTCAGCATAATCTTCAATCTCATACCAAGAGGTATTGCCCCTGAGAGTGTAGAGAGGAAAACAATCAGGAGTAAAAAGTCAAGAGGATAAACTTTTTTACGCTCTATCCGTGGGTCCGGAACCATGCAAAGGCTTTCAAATAGAGAATGATACATAACTAACGGAACTAACGGAGTTTTAACGACTATAAAAACACTTAGAAAGAGACCATTGCACGGCACTTTGCGTCTTTTAGGGACTAGGATTATTGCATATATCACTGATAAATAGCATATTTACACATAATTAACTGTATCAACATGGCAACTAAACCAACCGAACCGGCTCCCGGCTTTCTACAAGTATATACTCAGGTTCGTCGCGACCGTATGAAGCACTCCTTTCTCCGCCAAATCAATGCTTGTGTTGATTGGCGAGGTATCCGCACCCTGCTGAACAAGAAGTACACCAAGACGGAGAATGCCATAGGTAACCCTGCCTACGATGCCTTGCTGATGTTCAAGATTCTTTTGCTAGAGACTTGGTATGGTTTGAGCGATTATGAGGTTGAGGAACGTATCAATGACTCTCTGCTTTTCAGTGAATTCCTTGGCTTAGACCTTGGCTTCCCCTCTCCTGATCATAGCACCATCAGTCGCTTTCGCACGGAACTANCGTATCAATGACTCTCTGCTTTTCAGTGAATTCCTTGGCTTAGACCTTGGCTTCCCCTCTCCTGATCATAGCACCATCAGTCGCTTTCGCACGGAACTAACCCATCTGGGGATTATGGATAAGCTCCTTGGTGAGCTGAATAAGCAGTTCAAGAAACATGGCATTAGCCGTATTGACCAAGGAGCCATCGTTGATGCCAGCATTGTAGACAGCCCTTATTCGCCTGATGGTCGGGTGGTCATAGAAGTGGCAGAAGATAGAGCTGATGCTCGTTCACAGGATGCGTTGGATCAAGAGGCGGCTTATCACTATGAGCTCAAAAGAGGTAAGCCGGGCGTTGACTCAGAGGCTCGTTGGGTACGCAAAGGTAAGCATTGTCGATATGGGTATAAGAAACATGTCCTTACGGATGCGCAAGGTTTGGTAGAGGCGCTCATCAGGACCCCGGCTAATTGTGCAGACACGCTTGTTTTGCCCGAATCGGTAGAGAAGTCAGAGTTGTCATTAGGGGTAAGTGTATTAGCAGACAAGGGCTACTGTAGCAAAAAGAATTCGGAGTGCTTGGCTCNTTTGCCCGAATCGGTAGAGAAGTCAGAGTTGTCATTAGGGGTAAGTGTATTAGCAGACAAGGGCTACTGTAGCAAAAAGAATTCGGAGTGCTTGGCTCGTCGGGGCTTGGTTGATGGCATCTGCTCAAGGCTAGTCGGAGGCAAGTCCTTAGCGAGAGTCAGCAGTTATTCAATCGTATGATAAGTAAGACAAGGTGCTTCATAGAACGCACCTTCGGTAGTATTCGTCGGTGGTTCTTGGGCGGACGATGTCGCTACCGAGGGTTAGCCAAGACACATACACAGAATATCCTTGAAGCTATGGCCTACAATCTCAAGCGTATGCCGGGGCTGCTTGTGCTTCAAGCAGCCAGATAGGCAAAAAATCCCCGACCCTGTGGGAAATAACCCACAAGGTCGGGGTAAGGGGGAAGAAGAATACCACCGCTGAGAAACACTGCCTCAATAGGCAAAAAAAGACTTGAAAGAACATAGTCATATAATCCTTGCATTGTGCAATGGACTCAGAAAGCTGTTTTTTTAATGCGTCAACCCTGACGCTTTGGCTCGTTTTTTCGGAAGCCCAACGGGATTTCGTATATTTGTAACTCAGTATTTTGAGCCGTATAAACGAAGACAAAAGATGATTGATAGAAAATATATACGCCTGGGAGATGACGATGAGGATGATGGTTTCCCCGTATTCTTTCCGGTGCTTTCCGTTTGTGAAGAAGATGAGGATTTCAAGGTGAAAGAAGATCATATGCAGGAGGAGATGCCGATTTTGGCTCTCCGCAATATGATTCTCTTCCCCGGTGTGGCCATGCCTATCATGGTCGGACGAGAAAAATCGCTCAAGCTGATCCGCTACGTGGAGAAGAAGGGTGTCTATTTCGGTGCCGTTTCACAGCGCGATATGGATGTGGAGGAACCGGATCGTGCCGATTTGTATGATGTCGGGGTCGTGGCTGAAATCATCAGGGTGCTGGAGATGCCCGATGGTACTACCACGGCTATCGTACAAGGCCGCCAGCGATTTGCACTGCAGGAGATAACGGCTACGGAACCTTTTATGAAGGGTCGCGTGAAGCTGCTCCCAGACATTCTCCCCGGGAAGAACAAAGATCACGAGTTCGAAGCACTCGTCTCCACCATACAGGATATGAGTCTGAAGATGATGGAGCTGATGGTCGAGAGACCCCCTCGTGAGCTTATTCTCTCGATGAGACGGAACAAGAATCCGATGTATCAGATCAACTTTGCATCGGCCAATATATCCACGAGCATAGCCGTCAAGCAAGAATTGCTGGAAATCAGCAAGATGAAGGATCGTGGCTATCGTCTTCTCTACCTCTTGCACAAGGAGCTTCAGGTAATGGAACTGAAAGCTTCTATTCAGATGAAGACGCGCGAGGAGATGGACAAGCAGCAGAAAGAGTACTTCCTGCAGCAGCAAATCAAGACGATTCAGGAGGAACTGGGAGGCAATATAAACGACATCGAGGTGCAGGAGCTGCGTACCAAAGCTGCTACGATGAAGTGGAGCAGCGAGGTGGCAGAGACTTTCGAGAAAGAACTCCGCAAGCTGGAACGGCTACATCCTCAATCGCCCGACTACTCCGTACAGATGCAGTATGTACAGACCATCATCAGTCTGCCATGGGGCGTATTCAGTAAAGATAATTTCAACCTGAAGCGTGCCCAATCCGTTTTGGATAGAGATCATTTCGGTCTTGAGAAAGTAAAAGAGAGAATCATAGAGCATCTGGCTGTCCTCAAGATGAAAGGCGATATGAAGTCGCCCATCATCTGTCTGTACGGCCCTCCGGGAGTGGGTAAGACCTCTCTTGGCAAGAGCATTGCCGAGAGCTTGGGTCGTAAATATGTACGCATTTCTTTAGGGGGCTTGCATGACGAAGCTGAGATTCGTGGACACCGACGTACCTACATCGGTGCTATGTGCGGACGGATCATTCAGAGTTTGCAGCGAGCAGGTACATCTAATCCCGTCTTTGTCCTCGACGAAATAGACAAGATCGACAGCGACTACAAGGGCGATCCTTCTTCAGCTTTGCTCGAAGTCCTTGATCCGGAGCAGAACAATGCTTTTCATGACAATTATCTGGATATAGACTTCGACCTCAGTCATGTCCTTTTTATCGCTACGGCCAACAGTTTGAGCAGTATCTCTCGTCCTCTTTTGGACAGAATGGAGCTGATCGATGTGAGCGGTTATATCATAGAAGAAAAAGTGGAGATCGCTGCCCGCCATCTGATTCCAAAGCAACTTGTGGAGCATGGATTCAGAAAGAACGACATCAAGTTCTCCAAAAAAACCATAGAAAAGCTGATCGACGACTACACCAGAGAGAGTGGAGTGCGTACGTTGGAGAAGCAGATCGCAGCTGTGATCCGTAAGATAACAAAGGAGGCCGCCATGAATGTGGTACATACTACCAAGGTGGAACCGTCCGACTTGGTTACTTTCTTGGGAGCGCCCCGCTATACGCGCGATCGCTATCAAGGCAATGGCGATGCAGGCGTTGTGATCGGATTGGCTTGGACTTCGGTGGGGGGAGAGATTCTGTTCATCGAGACGAGTCTGCACCGTGGACGCGAACCGAAGCTCACACTTACGGGTAATCTGGGCGATGTGATGAAAGAGTCGGCCGTAATAGCCTTGGATTATATTCGTGCCCATAGCGATGAGTTGGGCATCTCTCAGGAGATTTTCAATAATTGGCAGGTACACGTACACGTTCCCGAAGGTGCTATCCCGAAAGACGGACCGAGTGCGGGTATTACGATGGTGACTTCGCTGGTGTCGGCTCTTACCCGTCGAAAAGTGCGAGCCGGTATTGCCATGACAGGAGAAATCACTCTGAGAGGAAAGGTGCTTCCTGTAGGTGGAATCAAGGAAAAGATATTGGCCGCCAAGCGTTCGGGGATCACAGAGATAATCCTGTGCGAAGAGAATCGCAAAGACATTGAGGAGATAAACGATATCTATCTGAAGGGTCTGACGTTCCACTATGTGTCCAATATCAACGAGGTACTGAAAGAAGCTTTGCTCGAAGAAAAAGTTGTCGATACTACCGATATATATTCCTTTGGCAAGAAAGCCGAAGAGGAAAAAGTCGAACAAGTGGAAAAAACGGAGGAGAAACAAACAAAGAAATAACTATAGTCATGCCAAATACAGCAGAGCAGTTCGAGCATGTGATCGGTATTTGTCGTGAGGTTTTTCAGAAAAAACTGCACGACTATGGAGCTTCGTGGCGGGTGATGCGTCCGTCATCTCTGACCGATCAGCTTTATATCAAGGCCAACCGCATTCGAAATATTCAGATGAAAGGTTTGAGTAAGGTGGATGAAGGAGTGGAGCCTGAGTTTATCGGTGTCGTCAATTATGGTGTAATAGCCCTCATCCAATTGGAGTTGGGAGTAGCTGACACACCTAAGATGGAGACAGAGGAAGCTCTACGTCTGTACGACCTCAAGATTCGTGGGGCCATGTCGCTGATGCTCGACAAGAATCATGACTACGGAGAGGCGTGGAGGCAGATGCGTGTGTCTTCATTCGCCGATTTGATTCTGACTAAGGTATTCCGTACTAAAGAGATCGAAGATCTTGGCGGTGAGACATATATATCCGAGGGCGTGGATGCCAACTACATGGATATGATCAACTATGCCATCTTTGCATTGATACAGTTGAACGGATGAAACGTTTCCTCGCTGAACTTTCTCGAATCATATTAGGTCTGACCTTCATCGTTTCAGGCTTATTGAAGGCTATCGATCCGCAGGGTGGGGCGATTAAAATCGGTGAGTACTTTACTGTTTTCAGTTGGCCTAAATCCGAAGGCTTATCCCTTACCCTCAGTATTTTGCTCTGCTGTAGCGAGTTCATTCTGGGTGCATTTCTCTTGATGGGTATATACAGGCGTATGGCGGCACGATTCATTTTTATCTTCATGGCCGTCATGACTCCGCTTACACTCTATCTGGCCATATTCAATCCGGTGGCTGATTGCGGATGCTTCGGAGAGGCATTCCTATTGACTAATTGGCACACTTTTTTGAAAAATGTGGTTCTCTTTGTAGCAGCCGCCTTTTTGCTCAAGAAACCCCGCCGGATACAAACGTTGTATTCGGCCAACGGTCGTTGGCTTCCAGCCATTTTGGCGGTTGCTGGTATCGTAATCTTTACCATCGCCAATCAGATCCATCTGCCAATGGTAGATTTCAGACCTTTCAAGGTCGGCAAATCACTACGTGAGCTTACACAAGTACCGGCCGGTGCTCCGGAGGATGAATATGAATACGTCTTTGTCTACGAAAAGAATGGCAAGCGACAGGATTTCGATATGAATCATTTGCCTGACGATAGTTGGACATACGTAGATAGGCATGAGAAGCTGATAAAAAAGGGTTATACTCCTCCCGTCACCGATTTCCTTTTGCTTCGTGGGGGCGAAGACGTGACCTCCGAGATCGTCAATAAAAAGGGCATAACCCTCTTGCTTCTATCGCCTAACTGGGAGAAAGCAAGTGACGACAAAATGGACAATATCGCCGAGATGTATGATTATGCTCGTGCACATGGTTGGGATTTCTATGGGGTGTCGGCTTCTGGTTCGGACGATATTTCTACGTGGCGATACAATACCGGAGCCGATTACCCGATGCTTTTCCTTGATGCCGTTACCGTTAAGACCATTACACGGGGCAATCCCTCTTTGGTTATCCTGCAGGATGGCATTATCAAGGGTAAGATTAGCGATGCAAATTTCCCCGGTGTGGGACAAGCCCAAGCTTTTTTCGATCGATATATAGGAGAGGAACTTTATCAACCTTCCTATTGGGGCCGTTTATCCGTTTTAGTGTTGTGGGTTGCCCTCCTTTTGTTCGGAATTGTCCGGAAGATCGTTCTCAATATCGGACCACGCCGCAATGAAACAGAAAAACAGCAAGGCCGAGCAGAAATAAAATAGCAAAGTATTGAAATTTTGACATATACTAATCCTGTAAAACCATTATCAGTATGAGAAAAAACATCGTAGCAGGCAATTGGAAAATGAACAAAACCCTTCAGGAGGGAGTTGCATTGGCGAAGGAGTTGGACGCCGCTTTGAAAGGGCGTACGATCAACTGTGACGTGATTATCGGAACCCCGTTTATTCATTTGGCAAGTATTGCAGCAGCTATTGATATCACACGTATCGCAGTTGCAGCAGAGAACTGTGCCGATAAAGAATCGGGTGCATATACGGGAGAAGTATCTGCGGCCATGGTAGCCAGTACCGGTGCTCGGTATGTGATCATAGGACATAGCGAGCGCCGTGCATACTACCACGAAACGTCTGCAATCCTGATGGAGAAAGTAAAGTTGGCTTTGACTAACGATCTGACTCCTATTTTCTGTGTCGGTGAAGTCCTGGAAGAGCGCGAAGCCGGCAAGCACTTCGAGGTAGTAGCCCGTCAGATAGAGGAAGCTCTCTTTGCACTGGATCAGGCGGACTTTGCCAAATTGATCCTTGCTTACGAACCTGTATGGGCTATCGGTACGGGCAAGACAGCTACGTCAGACCAGGCTCAAGAGATGCATGCACATATCCGCAAGAGCATCGCTGCCAAGTATGGGAAAGAAGTCGCTGACGGTTGTTCCATTCTCTATGGAGGCAGCTGCAATGCTGCTAATGCCAAAGAGCTCTTTAGCCGTCCGGATGTAGATGGCGGCCTTATTGGAGGAGCTTCTCTCTCTGTGGATAAGTTCCTGCCTATCATAGAAGCATTCTAAGATTGCATATTGTTTTTGACACCCTTTTGGGCGAGTTTTATTTCAAAAGGAAAAACAAACGAGATGAAACCGATTTTCTTTTTCAGTCTCCTATTGCTTTCGTTGATTTGCTATTCGTCATCAGAAGCTCAGGTTTCTACATCGGCGCATAGCAAAGCTCCGATCAGTATCTTTGAAGCTCTTAGTGCAGAACGCGAAGGCGAAGGCACCATTATCATCTACCAGCCTGCATCGGTAAAAGCTGCTGTGGGCAAGGTGTCCGGGCGTTTAGCCGGTCTGATCGAGGGCGAGAGCAATATTCGTCTGGTGCATGGCTATCGGGTACAGGTATATAATGGTAATGTGGCTACCTCTAAGCGGGAAGCAAATTACCGGGCGGCACAGATCGCACAGTTGCATCCTGAGATGCGTTGCTACCTGACCTACCGTGCACCCTTTTGGCGTCTTCTTGTAGGAGATTTCTCTTCTCGGGAAGAAGCAGAGGAAGCCAAACAGCTACTGAAAAAATCATTCCCTTCATACGCACGAGAGATTTACATCGTACGAGATAAGATTCGTCAAGGTTACTGACAAATGACAGAAATAGAAAAAGAAGAAGCTTGCAGCCGCTTGCAACAGCATTACGCCCAAGTACTGTCGTTGCTCGGCGAAGACCCTAAGCGCGAGGGGCTACTCAAAACTCCGCTACGTGTGGCCAAGGCCATGCAGTTTTTGACCAAAGGATATAACGAGGATCCTGAAGCTATTCTTCGTGCAGCCATGTTCGAAGAAGATTATCAGCAAATGGTCATCGTCAAGGACATCGATTTCTTTTCGATGTGCGAGCACCACATGTTGCCGTTCTTTGGTAAGGCCCATGTGGGCTATATCCCCAATCGGTATATAACGGGACTGAGCAAATTGCCCCGAGTAGTCGATGTCTTTGCTCGTCGTTTGCAAGTGCAGGAGCGTCTGACCACCCAGATCAAGGAGTGCATCCAGAATACGCTAAACCCTCTGGGTGTTATCGTTGTTATCGAAGCACAGCATATGTGCATGCAGATGCGTGGTGTGGAGAAGCAGAACTCTCTGACCACTACCAGCGACTTTACAGGAGCTTTTGAGGAGTCTACCACTCGCGAAGAGTTTCTTAACCTGATCGGTCGCAGGAGATAAGACTATCTCCCGTCGGAAGTTATCTGCTTTTGTGGTAGGAGGGGGGATATCCCCCCTGATTTTCATTGACTACCTCCGATAGCATCTCGTCAGGAACAATTTCTTGGGATGAAAAAAGACTGATTTGTAGATAAGACTCCCAGCCTGAGGTTGCCAAGATCCCAAAAACAGTCCATTGTCCTTTTGATTGTATTAGCTTTTAAGAAGGCCTTTTGATTCTGCGAATGAAGCGCACAGGTTAAAAGGCCTTTTCTTTTTTAACTCTGACTTCCTCTTCCCCACATATATAATATCTATAGCGGACTGTCCGAGGTGACTTGGATAGAATGCTGCATATTCTTTGCAAGCATAGTGACCTTCTCATGCTTAAAACGAAGAGGCTTTAACTCTCGTTGTGGCTATCCATATCGGTTTTACGATTCATTTGGGTGTTTGTACCTGCTACTTCTTATCTCTTTTATGCTAAATTTGCGATAATACCTTTGGGTGGTGTGATATATAAGTCGAGAAGTATTGTAAAACAATAAATGTGTCATTTAATTCGAAATGTTATGAGGAAGTTGTTATTTCTTTTGGTATTAGGTTTGTGCTTTAATCTCATTGGTAGGGCGCAAGAGCCTCTTATTTCTACAAGCTTTGAGGGGCCGGGGTTTGATCCGGGTTGGACGACGGGAGTCTCCGATGCTATCACGACAAGCCCCCAGCCTTATCCTACCACCGGTCTGGAACCTTGGGAACAGTGGGATCTGACAGATCCGCAGGGTGGGTTCGGCTATGTGCACTCCGGTGATTCTGCTGCGTGGATAGGTGCCACGCTCGACCAGACGTCTATACACGACTGGCTGATGACTCCGCAGTTTGAGGTGCCTAACGGCGGTTCTACCTTGATCAAATACTGGCTGTGGTATCACTCTGAAGCTACGTATGTGAATAGGTTCTATATCATGATATACGACTATGCCAAAGAGGCTTGGGAGCAGGGTTATCTGTTGGCCAACGAGTTCAATTCCCCATTCCACTATGTGGAAGAATATACCTTCGATTTGGCTCAATGGAAAGGAAAAAGCATCAAGGTGGCCTTTGTGAAAAACGGTACCTACCAATTGGCTATGGACGATGTCAGGATCCTGAACTATCAGGGACTACAGGAGATAGACCAAGTGGGTATTCGCGTCTATCCGAACCCTGTCACGGATGTACTCATGCTGGAGAATGCTGCGGATGTAGTAGCTGTTCGCATTATCGATATGCATGGCCGGCAGATGATTGCGACCGCTAATTCGGGTAATTCGATGCTGAATATCGATGTCTCTCATTTGGTACGAGGCAATTACGTTGTGGATATGCAGTATAAGGGGCATAGAAAAATCAGCCGACTGATCACAAAAGAGTAAGCCTTTCGAATGCTTCGGGGGGGGTCTTTCCCGAACGCACTTCTATGACAATAAGAGGGTGTATCGTACAACCCAAATTCGAGCTTATGTCTCGTCGAATTGGAGTTGTGCGATACACTTTTTTGTTTGTCCTATACAACGGTAGCAGCAAAATCTAAGGAGGTGGATGCACCGGAAAAAAGTCCAACAAAAAGAGCTTGAAAACCTCTCCGTCATAGCAGAAATACGCGCCAAAAAAGTTTTCAACAACGAAGCTGAGTTTGGAATGATTCTAAATAAGCATCCGATATGGAGGGAAAATTGAAGCAAAAAAGACAAGAAAACGAACGATTGCAGATGAGAATCTACTTTTGGGGAGTTGGTGTAATGTTTTATATATAAATCGAAAACGATTTATATATAAAACGTTTCAAATTTGTATACAAATCGTTTTCGATAAATATATAGATCGTAAGTGATTTGTATATAAATCGGAGCATTGAAGGGGCTCGTTCGTCGGAAGGTAAAGCAAAGGCACCCACCGAGTTTTACTGCAAACTCAGCGGGTGCCTTTGCTTTTTGGGGGATTATCGGAGGTCTAACCCGCCCCTATACATGATTGACTATACGCTCTTTTCTAATGTGGTGCGGGTAAGATGGTCTGAATAGGATATCTATTGTAGCTGCTCTCATAGCATATGGATGGGATGCGCGAATAGGTGCTGTGCATGTCTGGTTGTCATTTAGCTGTTTATGTTGATCTATTTGTGTTTGGCTGATAAGATATTGGAAAGTGTATTTGGAGTTATCTTCCAGCTCCTCGTCGGTGGCAAATATAACAAGAATGCTTATACCCGGAGAATCAAAATGTTTCCTAATGATGAGTTTGTAGTCTTTCATTTTTGTCTGTCGTGGATGCCCGATAAAGTTCTCTACATACTCAGATCGACTATGGCCGGACATTTAGGTGGGTGTTTTTAATTGTTGTGCTAAATGCGTTTATTTTATTTTCCGGCTGTAGTTGTTATTTTTATTTGGATTTATCTTTTTTATAAATGTTATAATTGGTTTAATCTCAAAGATTAATGTGCGTTGAATCAGTAATGCCATGTTGAGAAAACCTCTGCCCTGTATTTTGTCATATTGTCATCTCGATTTGTTTGTGATTGGTGTTTTTGTTTGTTAGATGGGAGTGGATCGTGCATTTTGCGAGATATTTCCTCTATATTATTAGATTTTGTTAGATTTTAATCGGAAAACATTCTTATCTTTGACTGGTCAAAAATGTAATTGATAATACTTGCTGTCCTACCATAATATCTCTAAAATTGAGATCTATGGTTTGTGAAGATCTTTTGGGCATGTATTTCAATTAAAATATCAACGAAGCACATCATTTTCTCTTTTTTAAAAACATAAAACCATTATGATTGGAAATTTTACAGTCAAATTTCGCCCTCAATGGCAAAGCCTTTTGAGGCTTGGGGCATTTTGTTCATTGCTCTTCGGTTTGCAACTGACTTCTTATGCGCAGTGGAAACCAACGCAGTATCCGTCGAAAACGCCTTGGCTGGTCTGTAGTACACCCAATGGCAATCTGTTGGCTGGTGCTTATGTGCCTCCGCTGGGAGTGCGCATATCTACCGATAAGGGAGATACCTATACAGAGATTCCCGCGCTGTCGGATGTTGCTTATACGAGTAGCTGTCAGGTGGGGCAGACTATCTTTTTAGGTGGATTCGGAGGCTCTATTGCACGTTCGGACGATAACGGTCAGAATTGGCGCCTTTCTAATTTCGGTACCGTCTTCCCTTCGGGCGTGGAGATCACGGACTGCTATGGATTGGAGTTCTTTAAGGGCAAACTCTTTGCCTCGGGTTTTGGTGCCGGTATAGCCTATTCGGATGACATGGGCGAGACGTGGAAGAATACGGATGTTTCGGCTCTTGTAGCTCTCGATGAAGCATGCTATGTGTATGCCATGAAGGCTTATAAGGAAGTATTGTATGCTTTTACGGTCAGAGGCATATTCAAGTATGACGAAGCCGCTACTAAGTGGGTGTTTATAAGGGAGACTCTTTATCCTTCCTGCACGGCTATTCACAAGGGTAATCTGTATGTGGGACACAGCGCGCCCAACGGACTCTTCTTTATCCTAAAGACATCCGATGGCGAGAATTGGGAACCGGTTGCAGCTCCTGCAGAAATCCTTACCAACGATGCCCGAGCTATGGCTTCCAATGGGGATGTATTGTATGTAGGTAGTACGACCAACGGTGTTTTCTATACCCTCGACGAAGGTAAAACGTGGGTGGATTTCAACGAAGACTTCCCCAACAGTTTCCAGGATTTTTATATCACACCTCTCAATTTTGCCTTTATCGGAGATGAGGTTTTCTTGTCGGGATTCCATGTCGATTATGGTGGTGTCTTCAAGCGGAAAGTTGCCACAGATACTGCTGTAGAGTTTGTTTCCGATATGCAGTATCAGGTGCTCTTTGACAAGAATACAGCCACTCTGACCTTGTCGGGTGAATATGCTGAAGCTCAGATAGCTGTGTACAGCATGGACGGCAAGCTCATCTGCCGTCAGACCGTCGCCCCATCGGAGCAGGTGCTCTTGGGGCGCTATCCCAAAGGTACGTATATGTATCGTGTCGAGATCGGCAAAGATCATGTCTTCACGGGAAAATTTGCGATCTAATATAGTAGTGTCTCATTTTACAATGTCGAATCAATAGACAATTTTGGATATTAGTATTATGAAAAGGATATTCGCTGTTTTGATATTGAGTTTCTGCTTCCATCTTATCGGATTTTCTCAGGAGGCATTGATTTCTACAAGTTTCGAAGGACCCGGTTTTGATGAGGGCTGGACTACGGGATTCTCAAGTGCTATCACGAAAAAGCCCCAGCCTTATCCTTCCAGCGGTCTGGAAGCATGGGAAATGTGGGCATTGACGGACCCGCAGGGCGGTTTTGGCTTCGTTCATTCAGGTGATTCTGCCGCATGGATCGGTGGTACGCTTCAGTGGCAGCCCAAGCATGACTGGCTGATGACTCCGCAGTTCGAGGTGCCTAACGGCGGTTCTACCCTGATCAAGTACTGGCTGTGGTATCACTCCGAAGCTACGTATGTGAATAAGTTTTATATCATGATATACGACTATTCCAAAGAGGCTTGGGAGCAGGGATATTTATTGGCCAATGAGTTCAACTCTCCTTTTCATTACGTGGAAGAATACACTTTCGATTTGGCTCAATGGAAGGGGAAAGACATCAAGGTGGCTTTCGTGAAGAACGGTACTTATCAAATGGCTATGGATGACATCAGAATCCTGAACTACCAAGGCCTGCAAGAGATAGAGCAAGCAGGTATTCGGATTTATCCCAATCCGACAACGGATAGGCTGATGCTGGACAATGTAAGTGATGTAACGGCCATTTGTATTATAGATATGTATGGCAGGCCGGTTGTGGTGACCGCCAATTCCGGTAGTTCTAAGTTGAGTATCGATGTTTCCAATTTGGGACGAGGCAATTATGTCGTCGATATGCAGTGTAAAGGCCATAGGAAAATCAGCCGACTGATAACAAAAGAATAAATCGTTATTCTCTCCTGAAGGAGGAGGGGCCATCGATAGGAAGAGAAGGGTGTATCACAACCCCGATTTCGAGCTTGAGTCTCGTGGAATTGGAGTTGTCGATACACCCTTTTTGTCTTATCCTGTACTCAATGGATGGTAGGGCGGTGCTACCGGCTTATCTGGTAAGCTTATACGAGAGGATACTATGGTCTCACACGAGAGGATACTATGGTCGTCTCACATGAGAGGATACTATGGTCTCACACGAGAGGATACTATGGTCTCACACGAGAGGATACTATGGTCTCACATGAGAGGATACTATGGTCTCATGTGAGAGGATACTATGGTCTATTGATAGAGGATACTATCTACTCTGTATCGGATGGCAAGTTCGGGGGGTGGAATGTTCGGTGTGAGGTGTGTTTCGTTGCGGTTGGGATGGCTTGGGACAGGGGCCGTCAGGGTGCAAGCAGATGCAAGACAGGCCGCAGGTGAACACCGTATGATGGTGTGCCTGCGGCCTGTCTTGTAATTCGTGTCGTCAGAATAATAGAGGGAGACCTCTCAGAGAGAAAGCCGTATCGGCGTTGTGATACGGCTTGCCGGAAGTGGGAGAAGGATCAATAGCGATCTTCGTGACGGAAAGTACGGCGAGGAGCACGTTCGGGACGTTCCAGTGCTTCTTTGACGATCAGCTTGCGACCTTGAAATTCCTGGTCGAACAGCTCTTCGATGGCACGGCGTGCATCGTTCTCGTCTTCCATTTCGACGAAGCCGAATCCGCGAGAGCGGCCGGTCTCTCTGTCTGTGATTACTCTTGCGTTCGTTACGACGCCATACTGTTGCAACAGACCTGTAAGGTCTTCTTCGCGAACCCGATAGTTCAGATTCCCTACGTAGATGTTCATACTCATCTTTGGTTTTTTAATGAAACAAGGTAAAAGAGAAATTGCCGAATTCGGTTAACGATCTGTGTGTCATATCTTCATATCCGTACCAAAGAAATAAAGAAATCTACCGGTTCCTGCTAAACCATTCACTCTGCATTACTGCTTTCACTGAACGCAAAGGAAATCAAATAAACTGATTGGACAAGCGGACAGCATGCCTGAAATGACGAAAAAACAGCTATAAGGTACCGGCAGACGGCAGGTGCAGCGAAATCAGTCGAATCGTTTGCGGCGGAGTTCGAAGTCGCGTCCCAGATACTTTTCCCTCACCACTTCGTTCGCAGCCAACTCTTCGGCCGTGCCCTGATACAGCACTTTGCCCTCGAAGAGGAGATAGGCGCGATCCGTGATGCTGAGCGTTTCGTGGACGTTGTGGTCGGTGATGAGGATGCCGATGTTTTTGTCCTTGAGTTTGGCCACGATGGCCTGAATGTCCTGCACGGCGATAGGATCGACACCGGCAAAGGGTTCGTCCAGCATGATGAACCGAGGCGATATGGCCAGACAGCGGGCTATCTCGGCACGACGCCGCTCGCCGCCGGAGAGGCGGTCGCCAAGATTCTTGCGTACTTTCTCAAGGTGAAATTCGGCTATCAGGCTCTCCAGCTTTTCGTGCTGATAGGTCTTGGGCAATCCGGCCATTTCGAGGACGGAGAGGATGTTGTCCTCCACGGACATTTTGCGGAATATGGATGCCTCCTGTGCCAGATAGCCGATGCCGGCGCGTGCTCGTTTGTAGACGGGGTATTGGGTGATGTCCTGATCATTGAGGAATATCCGTCCTTCGTTGGGGACGACCAGCCCCGTGGTCATGTAGAAAGTCGTCGTCTTGCCGGCTCCGTTTGGCCCGAGCAGCCCTACGATCTCTCCTTGCCGAACCTCTATTGACACGTGATTCACGACCGTGCGGTTTCGGTAGCGTTTGACCAGATCTTCGGTGCGCAGCACCATGGTTGTATTTTCTTCCATTATGGGAGTAGTCTATGGTAAGTGTCTGTTGGCTCGTGTCCGCTGTCCTCAGTGTCTTTATCTTACGGCTGCTCCCCACATGAGCTTGCGCCTCAGGGTCTCGGCGAAGGAGTGCGGACGCAGACGGATCATTCGCAGCGTATGAGGAGCGCGTTTGAGTAGGATGGATGTGTCACAAGGGAGCGTTCTGGTTCGTCCGTCCAGCACCAAGAGGTAATTCCGACTGCGCGAGTCTACTTCGAGGCGGATCGCCGTATCGTCCGGAACGACCAGCGGACGCATATTCAACGAGTGGGGAGCGATGGGCGTAAGGACGAAGTTCCGGCAGGCAGGCATGATGATAGGGCCATTTCCGCTCAGAGAATAGGCCGTGGAGCCGGAGGGCGTGGCCACCACGAGACCATCGGCATCGTAAGCCGCCAGATAGTCGTCGTTGAGGTAGGCATTTACCCGAATCATCGAGCCGGTTTCGCGTTTCAGTATGGCTGCTTCGTTCAGGGCGTAGGAGGGAGAGGAGCCGTTGCCTTCGGTCACTTCCAGCAGGGAACGGGTCTCGATGGTGAAGTCGCCATCCAGCAGGCGTGTGATCAGCTCCGAGGCTTCGTGGCAATCGACATCGGTGAGGAAGCCCAGTCGGCCGGCATTCACGCCCAAGACAGGGATCTGCGAAACGCCGATCTGATGTGCCGTGCGCAGGAATGTACCGTCACCGCCCATACAGATCACGTAGTCGATATGCTCGGGCAGGGTGTCTATCACTCCGCAAATGGCCGGATGGAAGTCCAGATCCTGCTCAAGAAAGGAGAGGAATTTGCGCTCTATGTAAAGAGGTGTACCGGCTTCTTCCAGCTTCAGGATCAAAGCCTTGATGGAAGCTCCCTGTTCGCTTTTGTGATGGCTGCCGAATATGGCTATTTTCTTCATGAGTCTCTTTCTCTTCTCGTAGGGATCAGCAAATAAACGTTACATTTGCATGGTTCGCAAAATTAGTAATAATCAGAATGACAAGGCTAAGCGTAAATGTAAATAAGATAGCTACCCTCCGCAATGCACGCGGAGGCAATGTCCCCGATGTCCTCCAAGTGGCTCTCGACTGTGAGCGATTTGGCGCACAGGGGATTACCGTCCATCCGCGTCCCGACGAACGCCATATCCGTCGGTCGGATGTGTACGACCTGAAAAAGGCACTGACCACAGAGTTCAACATAGAGGGCAATCCCGACGAGCGTTTCATCCGGCTGATCGAGGAAATCCGTCCCCAGCAGGTGACCATGGTACCCGATGCCCCCGATGTCCTGACCTCCAATGCCGGATGGGATGTAGCCCGGAACTACGACCATCTCTGTCGTCTGGTGGAGCAGTTCCATACCTGGGGTATCAGGACTTCCATATTCATCGATACCGACTTGGACAATATCTCGTGGGCTGCCAAGACAGGCACAGACCGGATAGAGCTATACACCGAGCCGTATGCAGCCACCTATCATAAGGACATGGCTGCTGCCGTACAGCCCTATGTCAAGGCTTCGGCACACGCTCATTCGCTCGGTCTCGGTATCAATGCCGGACACGACTTGAATCTGGACAACCTCCGTTACTTTGCCGAGCGACTGCCCCATTTGGACGAAGTTTCCATCGGCCATGCACTGATTGCCGATGCTCTCTATTTGGGACTGGAGGAGACCATCAGACAATATCGAGACCAACTTGCGTTATAAATAAAAATCGAAACAGTAACAATCACATTGATAATCCAATGAATATCCCTAGCATTCCTTTTCTGCAAATCCCCGTTCAGTCGGCAGGGACTCCTATCGACTCCCTCGCCACCGTCAATACTCCCGTTGCCGCACCGGCAGAAGCTACCCTGTCCATTATGGAACTGGCTCTCAAAGGCGGTTGGATCATGGTCGTACTGGCAGTCCTTTCGCTTTTGGCCATCTACATATTCGTTCGCAAGGTGATGGAGATCAGGGCTGCCGGCAGGGAGGACAATTCGTTCATGGATCGGATCAAGGACTATATCCACGAGGGTAAGATAGAATCGGCCATGCGTCTTTGTCAGGACAGGGCTACCCCTTCTGCCCGTATGATAGCCAAGGGGATCACCCGACTGGGACGGCCGATGAACGACATACTGGTAGCCGTAGAGAATACCGGAAACATCGAAATCGGTAAGCTGGAAAAAGGACTGCCCATTATTGCCACCATTGCAGCCGGAGCACCGATGATCGGGTTCTTGGGTACCGTAACGGGTATGGTACGTGCTTTCTTCGATATGGCCAATGCCGGCAACGGTGGGGTGGACGTAGCGCTCCTGTCGGGTGGTATTTACGAAGCCTTGGTAACGACTGTAGGCGGCCTTGTGGTCGGTATCGTAACGCTCTTCGCCTACAACTATCTCGTAGCTCAGGTGGATAAGGTGGTCAACAAGATGGAAACCAAGACTCTTGAGTTTATGGATCTCCTTAACGAACCCATCAAAAAATGAGTCTGAAACGTAAAACCAAGGTCACGGAGGTCTTTAGCATGGCTTCTATGACCGACGTGATTTTCTTGCTGCTCATCTTCTTCATGGTGACCAGTACGCTCATCGTACCCAATGCGTTGCGCGTATCTCTTCCCTCTGCCAACAAACAACCTGCCCCCGAAGCTCCTTTGGCACGAATCACCATTTCAGAAGATATGCGCTATTTCGCCGCTTTCGGTCAGGACAAAGGGCATGAGGTCGCTTTCGAAGAGATACTTCCCCTCTTGCTTCAGGAGCAGAGTCGCAATCCCGAAATGTACGTAGCCATATACGCCGACGAGAATGTCCCGTATCGCGAGATCGTGAAGGTGCTGAGTATGGCCGGGGAGAATAAGATGAAGGTGGTGCTGGCCACCAAAGCCCAAAGTAAAAAGTAAGTTCATGCAACAAGAGAAAGTCAAACGCAATGCCGTTGCCATAGCCGTATCGGTGGGGGCACATGTCGCACTGATCGCCCTCTTGTTCGTGCTGCATCTTCGTGCCGCTCCGCGCGAAGAACCGGAAGAGCTGATACTCGTCAATTTCGGAATCACGGAGCTTTCGTCCGGAGCTTTCGAGCCGGCACCACAGGAAACGGCATCCAATCCCGATGTACAGACGGAACAAACTCCAACGCAGAAACAGCCCGCAGTCAAAAAGCCACAGGCACCGGCCGAGTCCGACCTCCATCAGGACGTAGAGCCGGCTCCTCATTTGGCCAAAGCCGAAAAGGCTCGTCAAGAAGCTGAAATGAAACGCAAGCGTGAAGCTGAAGAGGCTCGCAAACGGGCAGAGGCAGCTGCGGAAGCCGAGCGTAAGCGCAAGGCCGAAGCAGGCAAGGCCATCAATAATAATGTGGCCGGAGCATTCGGACGAGGTGCCGAGCAAGGCAATACACAAGGTACGGGCACACAGGCCAATGGCAATCAGGGCAATCCCGGAGGTAGCGGTTCTTCGTACTCGCTCACCGGCCGTACTATCGTGGGCAATGGTGGCTATCCGGAAAAGCCTCGCTACAGCAAACCTATTCGTGGCACGGTACGGGTAAACATCGTCGTAAACAATGCCGGACGTGTGACCGATGCTTCCATCCGTCTGCGCGGTACCAATATCACGGATGCTGCCGCTCAGCGAGCAGCTATAGAGGCAGCCAAGACTACTCGTTTCAATGCCATAGCAGGGGGCGGAGATCAGGAGGGAGTGATCACCTATCATTTCGACATCAAGTAAAAAACATAAGGAATATGAAAAAGACAGCATTAGTATTTCTGGCTCCCGGTTTCGAAGAGACCGAAGCCGTAGGCACGCTCGACATTCTTCGTCGGGGAGGCGTAGCCGCCGAATTTGTTTCCATTACGGATTCGCTCTATGTAGAGGGAGCCAATGGGATCACCGTTAAGGCCGATCGTCTGATGACCGATTTGCCGGCAGTGGATGCTTTGGTTTTGCCGGGAGGACTCCCCGGAGCCGATAATCTGAATAGCTGCGAACCTCTTCGCCGACTTCTAAGCGAACATTATGCCGCCCAAAAGCTTGTGGCAGCTATCTGTGCGGCTCCTTTGGTATTCGGTGGTTTGGGTTTTGTCCGTGGCAGAAAAGCTACTTGCTATCCGGGTTTTGAATCCAAACTCGAAGGTGCCGATTATACGGGTGAGGCTGCCACACGTGACGGACATGTTATTACAGGCAAAGGCCCTGCCTGTGTCTTTGCATTTGCCATAGAAGTGGTTCGTTACCTATGCGGTGATCAGGTAGCCGATGAGATCGCCGCCGGCACACTCTTCAGATAACTCGAATATCCTATACCTCACAAAAAGAAAGTGTCCCGTACTGCAAGGTGCGGGACACTTTCTTTTTAGTTTCCTGTGCTTCCCGAAGCTCTCGCCCCTTTTTATCTTTTAGGAGCCGGCGGTAAACCGCAGTGCAGCCCAGTTGTTACGTGAGCGCGTTTTCGAATGAGTCAGACCCAGCGTTCCGGCGCATTCAGTAAGGATCGGTATATCCTCCGTATAGAAACCGCTTAACAGCAGGGTGCCACCATTACCGAGTCGGGATCTGTATGCGGACATATCGTTCAGCAGAATATTACGATTGATGTTTGCGATAATCAGATCGAACATCGGACAATCGGCAAGAAGAGATGCGTCGCCTATACGAACATCAATATCCCGAATTCCATTGAGAGCTGCATTCTCGCCCGTGTTGCGTATGCACCAGTCGTCTATGTCGATAGCTGTGACAGAAGAGGCTCCGAGCTTGCGAGCTAAGATGGCAAGGATCCCCGTACCGCAACCCATGTCCAGAACTCTCAATCCACGCAAATCCATATCGAGAAGATAGCTCATCATCAGCGAAGTAGTCTCATGGTGCCCTGTCCCAAAGGCCATTTTAGGAGAAATAATCAGCTCGAGCGGTATATCCGGATCGGTCGGATGGAAAGGTGCTCGTACGAGGCATTTGTCTTCGATCCGAATGGGGCGGAAGAAGTTCTTTTCCCACTGTTCGTTCCAGTTGATGTCGGGCTGGATCTCGGATGAGTATTGCCACAGAAGATCCGGCAGCGGAAACTGCTCCAATAGTGCAGGAATGTTGGATACTATATCGGTGGAGGCAGGGATATAGGCACGAAGACAAGTCTCGTTTTGCTCGAAACTCTCGAATCCTATTTCGGCAAGTTCGGCACTAAGCAGGTCGTATGCCGTCTCCAAAGTCAGTTCGTCCGGTCGGCATGTGAGTTCGAATGTGTATGCGATGTATTTCATTGCGAAGCAGGTAGGGGTTGGCTATGTCGTTTGATGCGTCTGTTGAGATAGGGCAGTCCACACACGATGGCTACACCTTTGAGCATGGATGAGAGGCTGATCGCCCACCATACGGATTCCAGTCCGAAGCCCATACCGATAAGCAGCAAAGCCAGCGGAATCCGCAGGAGGTTCCCCCCGATACTGATAACGGCAGGGAAAACCGTCCGTGCTGTCCCGTAGAACAGGCCTTGAGTGGCTATTTCCAGCATCATCAGTAGCTGGGAATAGCCGCTGATGCGCAGATAGATACCTCCCGACAGGTAGGCTTCTTTTTCCGGTACTACGAGCCGGAAAACTTCATTACCGAAGAAAACGAAAAGCACTGTGCCGAGAATGCCGAAAACAGAGCAGTAGAGTAGGGTATAACGATAGGCAGAAAATATACGTTTGCCCTGACGGGCAGCGTAATTATGAGCCACGAAAGTAGCTAGTGCCGTGCTGAATCCTTGCGAAGTATTCCAAGTGATGGCTTCCAGCTGTCCGCCCGTAGTCAGCGTTGCCACTCCGATATGTCCTCCTTGCTGCGAAGCCAGACGGCCAAGCATCATATTGATGATGGCGAAGAGAGAGTTGAGAGCAGCTACAGGCAGACCGATACGCAAGATGCGACCGCTATGTATATTGTCCGGTCGGACGAAGAACGGGAAGCAATCCAACAGCTTGTCCTGCCATCTGAGCCTGTAAACGAACAGAACGAATACGAATATCTGAGCGATCAGCGTGGCTATGGCCGCTCCGATCGTCCCCCATCCCAGTCCGAATATCAGCAACGGATCCAGAATCATATTGAGTACCAGCCCCGTGCTACTGACCTTGAAGGGTATAGAGCTGAGGCCGGCTCCGTTGTAGATGCCACTGAATGCGGTGGCTGCAAAGGTGAAAGGCAGGCCGCATGCCACTATGCGCAGGTAGGTAAGAGCCAAAGCGTGTACATCGTCCTCCAAATGATATATGCCGAGGAAAAGGTGTGGGAAAAGGAAAAACAGAAGAGCGATGACGGAGGAGATCAGCAGGGACATCGAAACGTTGTGCGAAGCGTATCGTCGTGCTTCCTCGATGGAACCCTTGCCGAGACTGTGGCCTATCGTCACTTCACTGCCGGTCTTATTAATAGCCGATATGGAACTGGAGAGCCACGTCAGTACCGCCACAATACCTACGGCTGCTACGGACTTGCTACCCAACCGGCCTAACCAGGCCATATCGGTAAAGCTATAAGCCATCTGCACGAAGGAAGTACCCATGATGGGCAGAGCCAGTCGGAGCAGACGTCCTTTTATTTCCCCTTCTGTGAGGTTTTGTAGTCGGATACTACCCATTCAGAGCCTTTGCTGCATTCCATCCTTGTGCTACCAAGGTAATTTCCGTTCCGTCTCGTGCCACGAGAACGTGACCATCGGCCTCTTCCGTAATATGGCCGATCAGGCGGATGCCCTCTATTCGCTGAATATCATCGAGACGGGCGAGAGGTACGGTAAACAACAATTCGTAGTCCTCACCCCCGTTCAGAGCGGCTGTGGAGAGATTCATGTTGAACTCTTCCGCCATGGCTGCCGTCTGGTAGTCGATGGGCAATTTGTCGTCATATATACGGATGCCGACCTTTCCGGCATGCGCTATATGGAGGAGTTCGGACGATAGCCCGTCCGATATGTCCATCATGGCTGTCGGTTTGATGCCGGCTGAGCGTAGCTTCTCCACGATGTCTTTGCGCGCTTCCGGTTTCAGTTGTCTTTCGAGTATGTACTCATGACCGGCGAAATCCGGTGCAAAGTCCTTCTCTCCCCGGTAAACCGCTTTCTCACGCTCCAGTAGCTGGAGTCCCATATAGGCTGCGCCGAGGTCTCCGCTCACGCAGATCAGATCGGTCGGTTTGGCTCCGCTGCGATACACTATTTCCTCTTCTCGTGCCTCCCCGATGCAGGTCAGGCTCAGACACAATCCGGTAAGCGACGCCGAGGTATCGCCTCCTACGAGGTCTACGCCGTAGACATCGCAGGCCGTGAGGATACCCTGATAGATCTGTTCTATATCCTCTACCGAGAACCGTGCCGATACGCCGATGGAGACCGTCAGCTGCCGCGGTGTGCCGTTCATGGCATATATGTCGGAGAAGTTTACTACCGCACTCTTGTATCCCAAATGTTTGAGAGGGGTATAAGTGAGGTCGAAGTGGATTCCTTCGAGGAGCATATCGGTGGTGACAAGTGCTTTCATGCCTTCATCGAATGAGATGACGGCAGCATCGTCCCCTATGCCTTTGAGGGTGCCGGGGTTTTTCAGTCGGACGCAATCGGTGAGGTGCCGGATGAGTCCGAACTCACCCAGAGAAGATATTTCGGTACGTTTCATTACGCTTATTTTTTGTGTTGGATGACTCCCAGCAGCCTATCGACAAATACTTTTTCCTGATCGAACATCAGCTTTACTTCTACCGGCAGGTAATAAAATCTTTCCTGCATCTCTTGCGGAAAAGAAGATCGCCGTAGGGCCAGTCGCATGGCATCTTTCTCGGTACATACCACTATGGCATCGGCATCTTTCCGGCACAGTTCCTGCCAATCTTCGACGAGCAGACCGATCTCTCTGTCGGTGAACTCATGATGATCCGGATAGATGCGATCCGTTCCGGAGGGGAATCGGGTGCGGATCTCTCGGAAGAACAGTTTCGGACTTGCTATTCCGGCGATAGCCAGCACAGAGTGTACTTCTGCCGAAGGAGGCTGATCGGAAAACAAAGGCTTCAGTCCCTGCCCGTACAGGAATTTGGAGAAAAACAGCTTCTGATGCGGATATAAGGCCAAGTCGCGTTTGGCTGCTCGAAGATCTATGGGAGCAAGATCGTCGGGGCATTTGGTCAGGATTACCATGTCGGCTCGCTGTATAGAGCCGGCAGGCTCTCTCAGACGACCGGCCGGAAGCAGATAGTCTTTGGTCAGAATACGGTTGTAGTCTGTGAGTACTATGTTCAGGTCTGCTTTCACCTTACGGTGTTGGAAACCATCGTCCAGAATGATGAGCTGCGGCCTTTGTTCTTCTGCCAGATCGCATAGATAGCCGATGGCTCTGCTCCGGTCAGCATCTACGATGACGGTCAGGTCCGGATATTTTCGTTTGATCTGACGGGGTTCGTCTCCTATATCCCATGCAGTCGATCCTTCGGTTGCAACGATCATCCCTTTGGTTTTCCGCTTATAGCCACGGCTGACCACCGCTATGCGATAGCGTGGATGCAGGAGCCGAATCAGGTATTCTACGTGGGGAGTCTTACCGGTGCCGCCGATGGTGATATTGCCTACACAGACGATAGGGATGTCGAAAGAGTTCGAAATCAGGACGTTCTTGTCGAAGAGATAGTTGCGCAACCTCACGCCCACCCCGTAGAGGGCGGAAAGCGGTTTGAGCCACTTGTTGATACGAGGCGCATCCATCTCTTCGGCAATTACGGTTGTCTCATTTATCAGTACGGCATGAAGTAATAGGGGAGACGTGCCTGTATGCCCGAAGGACGGGTCGGCATGGAGCGGAGTTCGCGCAGAACTTCTATTTCCGGATCGGAGAGAATGGTACTCAGGATGGCAGACTTCATATCCGCCGCTGATGAGGAGAGCAACTCTTCGAAGAAGTTACGCTTGGTCTTGCCGTACTCTATGCTGTAGTTGCTACCGAGCTGAGCCAGTGTCGCAGCCCGTTTGATAGCTGTGTCCAAACCTCCAAGCTCATCCACCAAACCGAGTGCAAGAGCTTTGTCGCCGAGCCATACGCGGCCTTGAGCGATGCTGTCGATCTGCGCCTTGGTGCGGTTGCGGCCTTCCGATACGCGAGTGAGGAAGAGGTCGTAGCCCTGCTCTATGTAGCGTTGGATGAGGGCACGATCTTCGACCGTCATCGGTGCGAGAGTGTTGCCCAAGTCTGCATACTTGGATGTCTGTACGACGTCCATATTCACTCCTATCTTCTTGGCTACGCCTGCGAAGTTCGGGAACATGCCGAATATGCCGATGGAGCCGGTCAGAGTCGTATGCTCTGCCACGATGCTGTTGGCTGCGCAGGCTATGTAGTATCCACCCGAGGCCGCCACGTCGCCCATGGAGACCACGATAGGCTTTTTGGCCTTGAGATCCACTACCTGCTTCCATATCTGTTCGGAAGTGAAAGCACTACCTCCCGGAGAATTGACACGAAGTACTACGGCTTTGATGTCATCGTCATCGGCTGCTGCCTTGATTTCTTCGGCGAGTTCTTGTGTGATGGAGCTACCATCGGTGTCGAACGGCTTCTTTATTATTTCTTCCGTTATTTCACCTTCGGCAAAGAGAACGGCGATCCGGCTGCCTTTCGTTTTGTTCATCGGGCCATTGGCCAGAACCTGAGAAAGCGATACGAACCGAAGCTCATCTTTCTCTCCGCGCTGGGACATCTTTTTGAGTTCTTTCTCCACATCGGTACGGTAAGCCAGCTCGTCTACGAGCTTCATTTCCACCGCTTTCTCCGCAAGGCCGAACATTTCGCCTTTGTCGGCAAACATTTTCACGGAGTCCATTGCCGTCTTGCGCGACTCTGCAATATCGGATGTGATCTTGTCCCAAAGCCCGTTTATGTATGTGGTGATTTGTTCGCGGTTGGCATCGCTCATCCCGTTGAGCATGAATGGCTCTACGGCTGCCTTGTAGGTACCAACCTTGAAGATCTCCATTTTCACGCCGAATTTGTCGAGGGCATCTTTGTAGAACATCGTTTGGGTAGCAATCCCGATAAGCCCCAGCATTCCTTTCGGATTGAGGTAGAGTTTGTCTGCAATACTGGAGAGGTAGTAACCCTTTTGGGAGTATCTGTCGGCATAGGATACGACGAACTTGCCCGACATCTTGAAATCCTGCAACGCGCGACGCAATTCCTCTGCCGATGCCATGCCGACGGAAAGGTCGTCCAGATCGAGGAAAATACCGGTTATGTTAGGATTATTTTTGGCTTGGCCGATGGCTTCGACTGCCTGTGAGAGCGATACGGCTTCGTCCTTGCCTGTGAGTATGCTCCAAGGATTGGCCGATACGATCTCAGGGAAAGAGGAATTGTCTATATGTAGGATGGAGTTTGCTTCGATTTTCGGAATAGCTCCTCCCGTTGCCTTGGAGGCAATACCGGCTACGATGCCGAAAAAGATAAATAGAGAGATACAAAACAGGATGATTCCTGCCGTTATAACCCCGAGGACCGAGGCGAAAAACATTTTGAAAAATTCTTTCATTTCAGATTTGTTATTTGATTTTGTCTTTTTGTCGTTTTAATGTCACTATTGCAAAGGTAAGTATTTAATTTACAGTGTCGCACGGGTTTTCCCTGCCAATTTCTGTCATTTTCGACGTGAAAGAGTAACGCAAAAGATAGTGATCAAAATATTCAGACTCCCCATAAAGCAGCTTTTTTCGAATGATTTATCACTCATCGTTATAGCAAGGAGAAGATGAATAATTTAGCATAGACAGCGGCCAAATTTTGATCTTTCCTTTTCGATAGAGAAGACCGTTAAGACCTGATTCCTACAAGGCCTTAAATGTATATTTCGCCGGGCTTTTTGTTTGATGGAGAGAGGAGGAAAATGATTTTAGGAACCAAAATTCGCTGATTTTACGAACGTGTTTCTTGAAAAAAACGCGCGACTTTTTTCCCGTTTTGGTTCGGAAATTTTTTGCTTCTCGCACCAAAATCAAATTTTTCTCGCGCCATGTTTTTCAGTGTGTGAAACAGCGATTTTCACGAGCGTAAAGGGCGATGTCAAGAGGAGTTCGGAAGGATGTACAAATCAGAAAGCGGATACCCGCTCTCGATATGAGAGGAATATCCGCTTTGCTCTGTGAGGATTATGCAGGGAGACCGGCTCCTTTTATATCTGCTCTCGGGAAAGAGAATTAGAAGTTGACCATAACCTTACCCATGATGTTACGTCCGGGCATGTGGTAGCCGTCTTTCTCCGTATAAAGCTCATCCAGGATGTTGTTCAGATTCACACCGAAGGTGAGATACTTGTTCATGTGGTAGTAAGCAGAGGCATTGAACACCATTGCTTGCGGATGACGGAGCAGTCCCTGAGCAGCCAATTCAGGCTCTTCTGCTGCAAGCAGTTGCTGGAGTTCGGGGCGAACTTCGGGGTAGTAAGCGTACCAGTTTTGCTCGATCCTGCGTCCCATGAAGCGACCGTTGAGCATCACTTCAAGTCCTTCTTTGCCACGATATTCGATACCGAAGGTGATGTTCTGCTTGCGAACGTAGTACATTTCGCTCCAAGGGGCATCGGTCTGGCTTTTCTTCATCTCGGAATTGAGCATGATCGTGGCATTCGCAAATGCGCGGAGAGAGAACTTGTTGGCAAAGAGGCTGCCGAAGTCATAAGACAAAAGGGCCTCGATACCGCTCATACGAGCCTTGTCGGCATTGATGTATGTGGTGATATTATTAGCATAGTCAGGGCTGGACAAGATCAGATCTTTGTGGTCGGTGTGGAAATAGGTTACGTCGGCTTGGATCCCGCAGCGTGCATTGCTGTATCCGATACCGAAGTCCCAGGTCATGGACTTTTCGGGTTTCAGGTCAGGATTGCCTATGGTCGTGCCGAACGGGCCTACGTATTGGCCTGCTTTTTGGAAAGCATCGGGAGCACTGAATGCACTACCGAATGTACCATGAGCTGTAAGGCCTTTCACAAACTCATATTTGATTCCGACATTCGGATTGATTACGTTATGAGTTTCCTGTTTGGCTTCATTGTTGAGATACTCGTTCGCTTTCAGGTCAAAGAACATGAAGTCGGCACGTGCACCGGCAGAGATCGATAGAGCATCGTTCAGCAGGTAGAAATTGGCCTGTCCGAACAAACCGATATTGTTCGTGGCATATCCGGGGTTGTATGGCTTTGTATTCACTCCTGCCTGCTCGAATCTTTCTGACTCCATCGTCATGTTTCGGCTGTCGACACCGAGTACGATATTTTGTCCTCCAAAGGAAATTTTGTCCTGGAGTAGGGCACCATAGGTGTAGTAGTCGCTTTTGTAGTTGATGAAACCGGTGGGATCGGCATTGTTATAGTTCTCCGATTTCTCTATGTTGAAGTAGGGGGAGAATTGAAGCGTGTGGCAGCCTTGTTTGCCGAGCAGCTCGAAAGATGTCGAAGAACGATTCAGATTTTTCTTGGATTCTCCGTAAACGCCCCATATAGATCCTCCTACGGGAATCGCATCTCCGAGGAATACGTTCTGATACAGATTCAGCGACCATTCGGGCGTGAAGTCGATACCGAAACGCAGACGTCCCGTTGCTACAGTATAGTCGCTCCCCTTCATTTTCTTGTTTTTGGTAGCATTTACATCTACTATAGCTTCTTCCAGTTTGCTCAGGGATAGGAAATTGTTTGATCCGGTCTTATAGTCCTTGTTCTGCTTGTCCAAGCCCAGACTAAGATCGAATGAGAAAATATCCTCGAAGCGGCCACCCAAGTTGAATGATCCGGCCATGGTCTGGTAGCTACCGCCGAAGAGAGAAACGTTGCCATGGATCTTGTCCTTGGATTTGTGGGTGATGATGTTCACCACACCGCCCATGGCATTGGTGCCGTAGATGGAAGAGAACGGGCCTTTGAGGATCTCGATTTGTTCGATGTTGCTCGTATTGAGCGTAGAGATATTGTCCGTTCCCGCAGGGATGCCGTTTACCAATACGGTTACATACTTGCCGGAGGGCTTGAAACCGCGGATACCGATGTTCGAACTAAAGCCCGGGTATTGTATGACATCGAGCGAACTTTGCGTCTTGAGGATGTCGGTCATGTTGTTAAAGCCGGACTGCTTGATGTTGCGCGATGGAATGAGTTCCATCTTGGCCGGTATCTTTTTCAGAGGTACGGCCGTGCGTGTAGAATAGACCGTGACGGTCTGAAGATTGTGTACTCGTAGCGAATCTGTCGGGACATTGTCCGTCTTGGCAAAAGCCTGCGCTGAAATACCAATCGATAGTAGCGCGAAGAAAAACTTTTTCATAATTATTGATATGTTAAAGTGATGAATGAATAATTCTGTTGTGGAGTATTCTTGCAAGGGTATGGAGGCAGAAGGACAGCACTTGACGATATGCCGGCGCATCTTGTCCGCATACAATGTCCTTTCTGTTTGCCTCCTCGGAGATACCTTCCTCCGAAAGTATCGTATGCAATATGTTTTCGGCTGTGCAGGTCATGCTCTTGTCCGAGATGATTTGCCAGCGGTTTTGGTCGCACAAATGAGCAATGGCAGCCACTGCGGCTACCAGACGGTTGTCTCGATCGATACCGCCGATTCCTGCTTCTACAACCTCTTTTTTCAGATGTGGATACAGGCGCAGGCATTCGGAGACGATCGCTTCTCTCGTTATTCCGTAGCGTTTGGTCTGCCATTCGATCGAAGCCTGACGTGTAGGGGTCATCTTTGTCTGTCGGGATAAGGCTTCCGTAATAGCCTCTTTCACGCTTTGGCCTATCATTTCGCCCAAAAGCACGTGTTTGCCACTATTCTGAAGCACTATCTCCGACTCCTTATTGCAGATGGCTATCAGCGAATCCGTTCCTGAGCCGGTGGCCAAATCTTCGGAATACATGCTGTTTGCCATCAGTTCCTGCAGGGCTGCCGATTTCGCTTCGGTGGCGGTGACGAGGGCGCGTGTTAGTGTTCCTGCATCCAATGAGGCGTCGATGAACAGGAATACGTTGATGGTACCCGGCTTAATCAGGTCTGTTTGGGTAAATTCGTTGTATGCGGCAGGTTCTCCTGCGCGTCCCCCATTTACATCTATACCTGCCGTGGCAACCGCCATGACCGTTACTCCGTGGTATTGGCGGGAGGAGGTTGCCGTATTTTCGATCAGGGCAGCAGTACCCATGCCCGTTGTTTTGTCAAGAGGCAGACCCAATTCTTCCGCTAAGGCGGCGTAGTGTTCGGTCAGGGTCTTTCCTCGCATCCCGACAGAGCGTTTGGCTATTACGTCGGGATCCCTCCCGCAACTGTTGTTGAAGGCGTAGCGGAGGTCTTCTCGGTAGCCGCCGTTGAGATTGCAGGTGCTCACGACTCCTCTGCGTCCTGCGAAGCGAACGATCATACTTTCTTTCAAGTGGTAAAGAGGATCGCCCATAGGACTAAAAAACAGAGGCGTTTCTTTGTCGAAATCTATCGTAGGGTTTTGCATATAATTGTTTGTTTCACAAGCATTCATTCGTGGTGAGCGTGCAGCGTTTGTAGCAAGGAGCCGATGGAGTCGAAGCTTTTCGAGGAATCGCCCTCCTGCAGAATCCAGCAGCCCTCTCCCACGGTGATTTTGCGACTGGAGGCATCTGCAGATTCCACATAGCCATTCCGGTGCAAAGCGCTCAGTGTCCATTTGTAGGCAGCACCCTGTCCTTCTACAGAAACAGGTGTAGCCGTTTTATGTTTGACGGAGAAGGCTCCGCTGTCTATATTGAAGGAAAGAGTTTCGTTGCCGAATACTTTTTCAAAACAGTGGTTCAGTACCAAATCCTCCGGTGCCCCACGACAAATCTCCCCTTGGCTGTTCATCAGCCATACCGTGTCCGCCCATTGCAGGGCCAGATCCATTTCGTGGGTAGAAACGAGGATACTCTTGTTCGTTTTGCGTGCCAATTCGCGCAGCATGATGATCACCTCCAGACGGCTTGGCAGATCGAGGTGTGCCGTAGGTTCGTCAAGAAGCATCACGGGAGTCTGTTGGGCTAAAGCGCGGGCTATCATTACACGCTGTTTTTCTCCATCGCTTAGTTCCCCGTATTGGCGCGACTCGAATCCCATCAGTCGGCATGCTATGAGCGATTCATTCACAATCTCCTTGTCCTTTGCGGTCAGGCTACCCCGATAATTGACGTAGGGATAGCGTCCGATGACGACAATATCCCGAACAGTCAGATTCGTCGCTGCTATTTTGTCGGTCAGTACCAGACTGAGCATCTTGGCTTTCTCTCTCATGCGGAGACCGTGTATGTCGCGTCCTGCAATGGTGATATTCCCCGAAATAGGCGGCAGTAATCCTGCGATGGTGTGCATGAGCGTGGATTTGCCGCAGCCGTTCGGACCCATCAGCATTACCAGTTCGCCATTAAGCATGGAAAGGTCGATTAGCTTCGATACGATGCGCTCCGTTTTCTTGCTTCGGTATCCGGTAGATAGTCCCGTCAGGGTCACATTGTCGGTATGGATCATCGCCTGTTCAGTTGAAGATTAAACGCTTTTTGCGGTTGCGAGCGATCGTCATGATTACTACGGGAGCACCAATCATCGAGGTGATGGCGTTGATCGGCAATACAAAGCCTTTGCCCGGTACCTGCGTGATCATGTCGCACACGAGCATCAGCAGAGCACCGCACAGCATGGTGCCGGGGAGCAGTATGCGGTAGTCCGAACTTTTGAATAGGATGCGTGAGAAGTGAGGTACGGCTATCCCCAAAAAGGCAATAGGGCCTGTAAAAGCCGTAATCGTTCCGGTAATGATACTCGTGATGCCGATCAGAATAATTCGCTCTCGCTCCACGTGGATACCTACGCTACGAGCATAGTTCTCTCCTATGTTGAGCGCATTCATATACTTGGGCATCAGCATGGACAGGAAGAGACCGCCCGAAACGATGGGGATCATCAGGGATAGCTGTCGCCATGTCGTGCCGGCCACGCTGCCGAAAGACCAGATCAGATACCCTTTGAGCATTTCATTGTCGGAAAAGAACTGGAGAATGGATATAAACGAACTGGCCAAAAAGCCGACCATTACTCCGACAATCAGCACCGAGACCATATCTCTGAGCCACGCTGCTACAGCCGAGATGAGTAGAAGTACCAGCATGGAACCTATGCAGGCTGCCGTGGCTACGCCCCATGTGTCAGCCGAGCCGGAGTACAGACTGAGGCCCGGAATGATAGCGAACGACATGATATACAGAGCCACGCCAAGGCCTGCTCCGCTGTTGATCCCCAGAATGGAGGTGTCGGCCAGGGGATTGCGGAAGAGACTCTGCATTTGCAGACCTGCGATGGATATGCCGGCACCGGCAAAGAGAGCGGTCAGAGCCTTCGGCAGACGGAAATTGCGAATGACATAGTCATTGGTCGTTTGCATATCCGATCCGTTGGTCAGAGCTTGCAGCACGTCGGCCGGCGATATATCCAGACTGCCCCATATGAGGTCGGCCACGAAAGCCACGGCAGTCAGTAGAAAGAGTGTGCCGAATATCAATGAGGACCGCGTCATGGCCTTTTCAGTTCTATCCAGTATGAAGTCTCGTACTCGGGCAGAAGCTCCGGCCGAGTGATTTTGATGATGTCTTTGAGCAAAAGATCGGGACGATACAGTCCACTCTCCCAGTAGTCATTGCCCCCATTCTCGTTCACGCGCTTGCGGTCGATGTAGACCTTGCCGGTTTGGGTGGCATCGAAATGTCGGTAGCGTTCGTTCAGAGCGAGAAATTCATCTATTGTCTTGATGTTTCCCATCATCGTACATATCCAGATTCCGGCGTGACGATGGCGACTGAAAATATACTCGAAACTGCACGGCTGGCTACTGACTTTGCCGGCTGCATAGTCGAAAGATACTCGTGCATCTCTGAACATGGCTGTACTGTAGCTGTACTCTCCGGGCAGATACCAAGTCCCACTATAATCCTGCCCGTACATGATGGCAATGGTGTCGGTCTTATCTGCTACCAATTTGCGAGCATCCGCATACTCCGATTCTATCTGTTCGAAAACCTCATGAGCACGACGGTTGCAGCCGAGGAGCATCGCCGTCAGCTTCATCCATTCGGCACGGCCGAGCAGATCCCGCTCTTTCCATTCGTTGTATAATACGGTGTTGATGCCCGATGCGATCAGCTCTTCGTCCTTGTCTGAGATGTGGAATAAATCCTGCAGGAGGATCTCCGGGCGGAGTCCGGCTATCTGCTCTATATTTTTGGTCATACCGGTGCCGATCTCCTGTACATAGCCTTTCTTTACGCGGCTGCGGATGTCGGCGTTGCAAATGTTTTTCAGGTTGATGCAACCCACCAGTTTGTCTATCTGATCGAGTAGGGGAAGCGAGCCTATTTGTGTCGTGGACAGACACGCTATACTGCGTGCCGGTACGGGGATATAGAGGGCCTTGGGATGTCTTGTCGCAGGACGTTTGCCGTCACGGGGATAAAGGATATAGACGGCCATCGTGTCGGACTTGTCCGGATGGAATATATAGATGGTTTTGTAGCCGGTATGATTGACGGCCTGTATGCCTTTGGCATATTCGAATCTGACAGGGAAATTAAAATCGGCCGTGTCTATCGACACTGTTTCTGCTCGGGATCCTCTTCCTCGTGAAGAGCCGTTGCAGGAGTATAGGGCGAAGGCGATAAACGCATAGATGAGCCATCCGAACCTCTTGGACATAGCTGAATCGTTAGTCTGATTCGAGACGAATAAAACGGATTCTCAGACTATGCCATACCCTTGCGGAAGCAACTGCCCGATGTGAATCAATCCTCTTCGACCCGAAAGAATTAATACTGTATGATACCGGCCCCAAAAAATGGCAGCATCCTTTCGCCATGTACGGCAGGTCTTCCGACTCGGCCTAAATCGCTACGCCTTCCCGCGCCGGCGCGCAGTGGCATCGTTCTGTAGCGACAGGTACGACCATACGGCTACGGGGATAGTTTTGGCTTTGCACCAAATTCCCTTTTAATCATTCGGCAGACTTCCCGACAGACGGGAAAGTCCGCTTTGTGAACCGTACATATGCGGATCGGCTTTCAATGATAAGTCATGCCGGGAGGCATCGGCTTACCGTCTTCTATGAATCCAATCTGACACAAAGATACTGACAGACTGTGACATTACCAATAGTGTCGCCCGGGACGCTCCGGGGGCATGCGCAGGCTGCTATGATCGCCGGCCAACTCTCTTTTGAAAAAACTCCCACGTTCGGCGAGGCATAGCCGCGGAGATTGCTCAACCTTTTTGCACACCAAAATTTTCTTTTCCCACGTTCCGAAAAACGTGGTTCGTAAACTTTTTCACTTTGGTTCGGGAAGTGAAAATTTTACGCGTGGGATCGAAATTTTTTTGGCGCGACTTTTCCGGAATTTGCGCACCACGATTTGCGCTTTTCTCGTTCGGCAATTTTGTCGGCATCCCCATGCGGACGAATTCTCTCGAACGACTCTAAAGGGGATATGCAGCTGACAACTCTGCATACAAACATAATTGCGACAGATGATATACCTTTGGCCGATCGAAGAATAGAAGCCCGTACAGCAATGAACAAGACTATCGGTGTGGTAGTAGCCATGGAGAAAGAGTTTCGCCTGCTACCGGACATCCTCGAAAATAAGGAAGAAATACGGGATCCGGTTTTCCGTGCCGTCGTCGGAATTGTCGGAGGACACCGCGTTATATATGCCCTGAGCGGAATAGGGAAGGTGGCTGCTGCTGTCTGTGCCGGAGAACTGATCCACCGCTATCGTCCCGACTACCTCATCAATATAGGCGTGAGCGGAGGATTGGGGCAGAATGTGGCTGTCCATGATACGGTAGTATCCACGGCTGTGTGCTATCACGATGTGTCGTGCGGAGCCGATGTCGCTTGGGGGCAGGTGCAGGGCTTTCCCCTGTATTATCCCGTTTCGGAGGGCCTTCTCGCTCTTTTTCGTTCGCTTCCGGTACCTGTCCGAGAAGGTGTGGTCTGCTGTGGCGATCGTTTCCTGTCGTCATCGGAGGAGCAGGACTTTGTCCGTCGTACTTTTCCCGATGCCATTGCCGTGGATATGGAGTCTGCAGCGCTGGCTCAGGCTGCGTATATATACAGAGTCCCGTTCATCGCCGTGCGTATTATCAGCGATATTGCCGGCGAAGGTCGGGATAACTTCGCGGAGTATATGGACTTCTGGTGCAAGGCTTCTCCGGCTACCTTTTCTATTCTCGAAAGAGTATTTAGTGCAATGTAGAAATCAGACAATCCCGATATGGAGATGGAAAAAATACCCAGTTTTCAGTTAGATCATATTCGTCTCAAACGAGGCATATATGTCTCTCGCAAGGACTATGTGGGAGGAGAGGTGGTTACGACTTTCGATATTCGAATGAAAGAGCCCAATCGCGAACCGGTGCTTGGAGCACCCGAACTGCATACGATCGAACATTTGGCCGCAACTTATCTGCGCAATCATCCGCTCTATAAGGACCGGATCGTTTTCTGGGGGCCGATGGGTTGCCTTACAGGCAATTACTTTCTGATGCGAGGTGATTATGTGTCGAAGGATATACTGCCCCTTATGCAAGAGACTTTCCGCTTCATCAGAGACTTCGAGGGAGAAGTGCCGGGTACGGAGCCACGCGACTGTGGCAACTGCCTGCTGCACAACCTGCCAATGGCCAAATATGAGGCCGAGAAATACCTGCGTGAGGTGCTCGATGTGGCGACGGAGGAGAACCTGAACTACCCCGACTGACGATTGCCGGACTGTGCATGGGGCTTACAGTCCGCTCTGCTTCCTACACCTGCTCTCCCCCGCGCTGCTCCTCTTGCTTCCTGCGATGGCATGGGCTCGGGGAAAAAGACTATTTTTGTTTTCCGTAATCAGAGGAATAGCCCATGACATTCGATCTCCAATATACATGTGCCGACTGCGAAGCGCGTGCCGGTCTGTTGACTACAGACCATGGCGCTATAGAGACTCCCATCTTCATGCCGGTAGGCACGGTCGGGAGCGTGAAGGCCGTGCACATGCACGAGTTGGAAGAGGATATTCGGGCTCAGATCATACTCGGCAATACTTATCACCTCTATCTCCGTCCCGGACTGGATGTGCTCAGGCGTGCCGGAGGCTTGCATAAGTTCAATAGCTGGGAGCGGCCTTTGCTCACGGATAGCGGAGGTTTTCAGGTATTCTCTTTGGCGGAGAATCGGAAGATCACAGAGGAGGGTGCCACCTTCCGTTCCCATATAGACGGCTCCAAGCACCTTTTTTCACCCGAAAGGGTCATGGACATCCAGCGCGTTATCGGAGCGGACATCATCATGGCTTTCGATGAATGTTGCCCCGGTGATGCCGACCGCGAATATGCACGTCGCTCGATGCTCCTGACCGGACGCTGGTTGGAACGTTGCCTGCGCAGAATGCGTGAGACAGAGCCTCTCTATGGATATGAGCAGCAGCTATTCCCCATCGTACAGGGATGCGTCTATCCCGATCTGCGCCGCCAATCGGCCGAGATGGTGGCTGCCGTCGGTGCTGCCGGAAATGCCATCGGAGGATTGGCCGTGGGAGAGCCGACGGAAAAGATGTACGAGATGATCGAACTGACCAACGGAATCCTCCCCAAGGATCGTCCGCGCTACCTCATGGGGGTAGGTACTCCGATCAATATATTGGAAGCGATAGACCGCGGTGTGGACATGTTCGACTGCATCATGCCTACGCGCAACGGCCGTAACGGGCAGCTCTTCACTTGGCAGGGTACCATCAATATCCGCAATGCCAAATGGGCGGACGACTACTCGCCGCTCGATCCTGACGGTACATCGTACGTGGACAGCCGCTACAGCAAGGCTTATCTGCATCACTTGATCCATGCACAGGAGATTCTCGGTCTGCAAATCGCCTCTATTCACAACCTCGCCTTCTATCTCGAGCTGGTTCGGCAAGCGCGTAAGCATATTCAGATCGGCGACTATCGCACTTGGAAAACGGCTATGGTGCGACAGCTTGACAACAGGCTGTAGCTTATCATCGTGTCTCATGAAGAGGTTGAACAGGTTAGATAAGTATTTGATCAAGCAGTTTTTGGGGACGTTCGTCTTCTCCATCATCTTGATCATATCCGTTTCGGTCGTCTTCGACATCAATGAGAAGATCGACGACTTTATGAAGCCGGAGGTCAGCCTGCACAGTATCATATTCGATTACTACTTCAACTTCGTTCCCTACTACGCCAATCTTTTCAGCCCGCTCTTCGTCTTCATATCGGTGATATTCTTTACGTCGAAGCTGGCGGAGAAATCCGAGATCATCGCGATGCTTTCGGCCGGAGTCAGTTTCAAGCGGCTGATGGTGCCCTATATGTTGTCGGCAACGGTGATTGCCGTACTGACTTTCCTGCTCAATAGTTTCGTTATCCCACCGGGCAATGCTACACGAATTGACTTTCAGAACAAATACATCAAGAACAAGAAGGTACAGTATGCCGAGAGCGTTCAGCTCGAAGTGAAGAAAGGGGTCTTTGCCTTTTTCGGATCGTACAGCGATGCCATGCAAACCGGCTATCAGTTCAGTCTGGAGGAGTTCAAGGACAAACAGCTCGTCTCCCGTCTGACAGCAGACAGGATTCAGTACGATTCGCTTTACAACTGGCGCATCTTTAACTACAGGATCAGGCACTTCGGCAAGTACAAGGAGACGGTCGAGAGTGGGAGCGAGATGGACACGGTCATTGCTGTACGCCCTGCCGACTTCCTCGTGGCAGAGGACGATGTGGAGACTATGACGACTACCGACCTGCATACCTATATATCGCATCAGAAGCAAAGGGGCGTGGGCAACGTCAAGCTCTTTGAGATAGAGCTGCACAAACGCTATGCAGCCATCTTCTCGGCCTTTATCCTCACCATTATCGGTGCTTCCCTCTCTTCACGCAAAGTAAAAGGGGGGATGGGGATCAATATCGCTATCGGTCTGGGGCTTAGCTTTGCCTATATCCTGTTTATGACCGTTGCCGGCACATTTGCCGTCAGCGGATCTTTGCCTCCGTTTATGGCAGCTTGGCTGCCTAACTTCGTGTTTACGGTCATTGCCGTTTTCCTTTATAAAAAAGCTCCGCGATAGACAGACTTCCGGATCTAACGATACCCACAGCTATGAAAGAGAAAATACAGAAGAATATCCTCATAAAGAACAAACGTGCCACTTTCGACTACGAGATTTTGGACGTTTACACGGCAGGTATTGTATTGGTCGGTACCGAGATCAAATCGCTCCGATTGGGCAAAGGTAGTCTGGTCGATACCTATTGCTACTTCCATCGGGGAGAGCTGTGGGTGAAGAATATGTACATAGCCGAATACTTCTATGGCACCTATAACAACCATGTGGCTCGCCGCGATCGCAAGCTCCTACTCAATCGCAAGGAGCTGCGCAAGCTCGAGGAGGCTTCCAAGAGTGTAGGTACGACCATAGTGCCGATCAAGCTCTTCATCAATGAGAGGGGATTGGCCAAGCTGCAGATCGGATTGGCACGAGGGAAAAAACAATATGACAAGCGTGCATCCATCAAAGAGCGCGATGATCGCCGTGAGATGGATCGTGCGATGAAACGCTAAGCAATAAACCATTTAAGAGAAGATATAATACGCTTTCTTATGAAAAGACCGGTAATAATTCTGCTACTTGGCATCGTAACCATGTGTGCCATGGCTCAGACGGGACGCAAACCCGTGGATTTGAAAGAAATAACGAGTGGAATGTTTTATGCTCGCAGTGCAGGGGGCGGGATACGCTCCATGCCGGACGGGGAACACTATACGGAGATGAATCGCGAACGAACGGCTATCGTCCGCTACAATTATGCCTCCGGCAAGGCCGTAGATACGCTTTTCAGTGTCGAACGAGCGCGCGAATGCCCGTTCAAACAAATACAGAACTACGAGGTAAGCAGCACTGGCCACCATATTCTGCTCTTTACGGATATGGAGAGTATCTACCGGCATTCGTATTGTGCTGCCGTCTACGACTATGATGTTCGCCGCAATTTGGTAAAACCTCTGAGCGAGCATGCGGGCAAAGTGATGATCCCTACATTCAGCCCCGATGGTCGGATGGTAGCATTCGTCAGAGGTAACAATATCTTCATCAAGAAATTCGATTTCGACACGGAAGTACAGGTTACTACCGATGGGCAGATCAATTCTATTCTCAACGGGGCAACGGATTGGGTGTACGAAGAAGAGTTCGGTGTAACCAATCTGATGAGCTGGAGTGCAGACAATGCTTTTCTGGCTTTTGTGCGCAGCGATGAGTCCGCCGTACCCGAATATCGAATGCCTATGTATGAGGACAAACTTTATCCCGAAGACTATGCCTATAAGTATCCCAAGGCAGGAGAGAAGAATAGTACCGTGTCCCTGCACCTCTATAATGTGGCGGATAGGAACACCAAGTTGGTAAGCCTGCCGATCGATGCGGATGGATATATTCCCCAAATCGCCTTTACAGACAATGCCGACGAGCTGGCTGTCATGACGCTCAATCGTTTGCAGAACGACTTCAAAATGTACTATGTGCATCCGAAGAGTCTTGTCGCCAAGCTGATACTACAGGATATGAACAAACGATATGTGGACAGCGATTGGATCCAAGCCTTGAAGTTTACGGCGGGAGGCGGATTTGCCTATGTGAGCGAAAAGGACGGGTTTGCCCATATCTATCTCTACGATAACAAGGGGGTAATGCGTCGCCAAATTACTTCGGGAAATTGGGATGTGACCAAACTGTATGGAGTGGATGCTTCGGGAACGGTCTTCTACCAGTCGGCGGAAGAAAGTCCCATCCGTCGGGCTGTCTATGCCGTAGATGCCAAAGGTAAGAAAACGAAGCTCAGTCCGAACATCGGCACGAATGATGCCCTCTTCAGTGGCAACTATGCATACTATATAAATACGTATAGCAGTGCTGCTACCCCGACCGTGGTTTCGGTATTCAGAAGCAAAGGTGCCAAAGAGCTGCGTACACTGGAGGATAACGTTGCTCTCCGTGAACGGCTGAAAGCCTATCGTTACAACCCGAAGGAGTTTACCACTATCAAAACCGAATCGGGACTTGAACTGAATGCCTGGATCGTGAAACCTCTTGATTTCGATCCCTCTCGCCGGTATCCCGTCCTGATGGTACAGTATAGTGGCCCCAACTCCCAGCAGGTATTGGATCGCTATTCATTCGATTGGGAGCACTACCTTGCATCGAAAGGCTATATCGTGGCTTGTGTGGACGGGCGTGGTACCGGTGCTCGTGGCGAAGAATGGCGCAAGTGTACCTACATGCAGCTTGGGGTATTCGAAAGTGATGATCAGATAGCAGCGGCCACTGCTATAGGACAACTGCCCTATGTGGATGCAACTCGCATCGGTATATGGGGATGGAGCTATGGCGGTTATATGACCCTGATGAGTATGTGTAGAGGAAATGGAACGTTCAAGGCGGGCATAGCCGTCGCTCCTGTAGCTGATTGGCGTTTCTACGATTCGGTTTATACCGAACGCTTCATGCGTACGCCCAAGGAGAATGCCTCCGGATACAAAAAGTCTTCTGCTCTTGATGTGGCAAGCCAACTGCAAGGAAACCTCTTGATCGTAAGCGGATCGGCGGACGACAATGTTCATCTTCAGAACACGATGCTTTTTACAGAGGCACTGGTTCAGGCCAATATCCCCTTCGACATGGCGATCTATATGGACAAGAATCATAGTATATACGGAGGGAATACTCGCTATCATCTCTTTACTCGCAAGGCAAAGTTTTTGTTCGACAATCTTTAATAATAGTATCTCAGTAGCTGTAATGGGATGAGTGCCGAATGTGGCGAACGGGATGACCTTGTTGGCTTGTTCCATTCGACATCCATCTCTAATAGCTCTTTGCTGAAAAAACTATGGCCCAACACGTCAAGAAACCCGAATGGTTGAAAATTCGTCTCGCAGGGAATGAGAAGTTTACCGAGACCAAAAGCATTGTCGAGGGACATTGTCTGCACACTATCTGTACGAGCGGCAAATGTCCTAATATGGGAGAGTGCTGGAGTAGGGGTACTGCTACCTTTATGATCGGTGGCGATATTTGTACGCGTGCCTGTCGATTTTGCAACACTTTGACGGGACGTCCCAAACCGCTGAATGAAGCAGAACCTACCCACGTCGCATTGAGTATCAAGCTGATGGGGCTTAACCATGCAGTGGTGACAAGCGTTGACCGCGATGATTTGCCGGATTATGGTGCCGCACACTGGGTTAAGACTATTCAGGAAATCAGGCGGATCAATCCTGGGGTAACGCTCGAAGTCTTGATTCCCGATTTCAAAGGACAAATGGATTTGGTGGATATGATTATCGAGGCCGGTCCGGATGTCATCTCACATAATCTGGAGACGGTACGCCGGCTTACGCCATCGGTACGCAGTGTGGCCACTTACGATACAAGCCTTGCCGTACTTCGTCACATAGCTCAGTCCGGAAAAATGCCTGCAAAAACAGGAATGATGCTCGGCTTGGGCGAGACTGAAGAAGAAATACTGAAATTGATGGATGATGCTCTTGCAGTGGGAGTATCAGTTATTACTATAGGACAGTATCTGCAACCGTCGAGAAAGAATCTTCCTGTGGTGGAATACATCACGCCCGAACAGTTCGAGCATCTTCGGCTCGTGGGTATCGAAAAAGGCTTCCGTACGATAGAGAGTGCCCCGCTCGTTCGCAGTTCTTACCATGCCGAACGGCACTTATAGCGGATTCTGCGAAGTCGAAAATATGCCATTTCGATAGAAAAATGATATAGAGTTTAGCAGATATGAGAGAAATCTATCGAAAAGATATTGTTTCTGACTATTTTTTCTATATTTGCTGCCGACCTTTTCTAATGTAATCTGTTGCGCTTCAATAGCCTTGAAAGCGCGTAAACACAGAGAAGTTCTGTTTCGGTCAAGTATCGGACTGTGATTGATAGCATTAAGTTGTTTCTTTTAAAATAAAACTAACTCAAGCAGATGAAAAAGAATTTTAACAGGATCGTTTCGATCGTAGCGTTCTCCTCTTTGTTGGGAGGTATGGTCTTTGCACAGCCTGCAGAGCGTGGACGGAACCCGCAAGTGCGACTGCTCTCCGCTGAGCGGTCTATGTCCAAGGTTCAATTCCGTATGGACAATCTTCAGTTTACTGACGTTCAGACAGCCCAAGGAGTAGCTCAAGTGCCTACTTTCACTGAAGGCGTCAATATTTCAGAAAAAGGGATGCCCATACTGCCTATTCTTTCTCGTTCGCTCGCTGTTTCTGAAACGCGTGCGATGAAGGTAGAGGTGGTTTCTTCCAAATTCATCGAAAAGAAGAATGTACTGATCGCTCCTTCAAAAGGCGTTATCTCTCGCGCTGAAAATCCTGATCAAGTCCCCTACGTTTACGGACAGAGCTATAACGAAGACAAGTTCTTCCCGGGTGAAATCGCTACGCTTAGCGATCCTTTCATCTTGCGCGATGTGCGCGGTCAGGTAGTAAACTTTGCTCCACTCCAATATAACCCTGTGACAAAGACGCTCCGTATCTATACCGAAATCGTTGTGGCGGTGAGCGAAACTGCCGAAGCAGGCCAGAATGCGATTAGCTTGGTTAAGAACAGCACTTTCACAGGTTTCGAAGATATTTATAAGAGTGTCTTCATGAATTATGAAGCTACGCGCTATACTCCCGTTGAAGAAAAGGAGAATGGTCGTATGATCGTAATCGTACCTCAAAAATATAAAGATGACATCGAAGAGTTTGTTAAGTGGAAAGAGCAGCGTGGTTTGGAGACTGATGTAAAAGTCGCAGAAGAAATCGCTACTCCCATTACAGCAGAAGCTATTCAGAAGTTCGTTAAGGAAGAATATCAGAAGGAAGGCAATAATCTGACCTATGTTCTCTTGATTGGTGATCACAAAGATATTCCTGCAAAAATTCTCCCGGGAATCAAATCCGATCAGGTATATGGACAGATTGTAGGTAATGACCACTACAACGAGGTTTTCATCGGTCGTTTCTCTTGTGAGAGCAAAGAAGATCTGAAGACACAAATCGATCGGACTATTCACTATGAGCGTAATATAACAACTGAAGATAAATGGCTCGGTCAGGCTCTTTGTATTGCTTCGAATGAAGGTGCCGGAGGTCAAGGTGACAATGGCGAAAGTGACATACAACATCAAAATGTAATTGCCAATCTGCTTACCAAGTATGGCTATACCAAGATTATCAAATGTTACGATCCGGGGGTGACGCCCAAGCATATTATTGATGCTTTCAACGGAGGAATTTCATTGGCCAACTATACAGGGCACGGATCTGATACATTTTGGGTAACCTCTCATTTTGGAGTACAGCACATGAAGGATTTGACCAATTACAATCAGCTTCCTTTCATCTTTGATGTAGCATGTGTAAATGGTAACTTCTTGTTTAAGACTTGTTTTGCTGAAGCCCTTATGCGTGCGCAGAAAGATGGTAAACCCAAAGGTACTGTTGCTATTATCGCTTCTACGATCAACCAGTCTTGGGCATCTCCTATGCGTGGTCAGGACGAAATGAATAGTATCTTGTGCGAACAATATCCCTCTAATATCAAGCGTACTTTCGGTGGCGTTACGATGAACGGTATGTTTGCTATGGTTGAGAAGTACAAGAAGGATGGTGAGAATATGCTTGACACTTGGACCGTATTCGGTGACCCCTCACTGCTCGTTCGTACGCTTGTTCCGACCGAAATGCAGGTTACAGCTCCGGCCAACATCTCTCCATCTGCCCAGACATTCGAAGTAGCTTGCGACTATGATGGTGCTATCGCTACGCTCTCTGACGATGGCGATATGGTTGGTACTGCTAAGGTGAAAGATGGTAAGGCTATCATCAAAATAGATGAGGACATCTCTGACGAAACGAAACTGACCCTGACCGTAGTAGGATACAATAAGGTTACTGTGATAAAGGAAGTGAAAGTACAAGGTACATCTGTTGCCAACGTAGCCAATGACAAGCCTTATACTGTAGCTGTATCGGGTAAGACGATAACCGTTGAAAGCCCTGCTGCTGAGCTGACGATCTTCGATATGAACGGTCGTCGTGTGGCTGCTGCCAAGAATGGCATGGTATTCGAAGCACAAAATGGTGTTTATGCCGTTCGCATCGCTGCTGAAGGCAAGACATATACAGAAAAGGTTATTGTGAAGTAATTCACACAGCAATTCCCTAAAATAAATAGGGCTGTGCTGAAGAAACTATTCGGTACAGCCCTATTTGATTTATAGGTGTACACGCAAGAGGGGGGAGAAAGCAGGCGAGAAAAGAGTATGCTAAAGGAAGTAAATAGCGGCTCAAAACGATGTGGCTCCTTTATCTTATGCCAAGGTGCGTATGAGTCACGGGCCATACGCTTGAGATTATGTGCCATAGCCTCGTTTTAGGTAGAGATGTGGTTCTGTTATCAAGGAAATATATCCTGTTTGTGAGAGAAAGATTTTTTCTCGGCCGAGAAGAAATATTTTGCCGGCCGGCAAAATTTATGCTCAAAACAGAAATTCGCAAATCGTTATAATACAGCCATTTGTGTGGAGCCTTGTAGGAAGGTTTTTTCTACTTTGATGGCGATTCGTGGGCGAGCAGTGGAAAAGAAAATCGGTACCCATCGGGATACTGATCATTGCCAATCTCCAAACGAAATGGACGTAGCAGCAAGCTATAGGGCAGGGAAGTTTCTATAGTAGGAATGTGTGCAGAGACTGAGCAAGGGGAGGTCGGAAGGGCTATCGCCGTAGCCGTAGGAGATCGCATCCCGCCAGTGCGGCAGGGCGCGGTCCAACCTGCGGATTTTCTCCTTTCCCTTGCAGTTATTGCCTTCGAATCGACCTGTCAGAATGCCGGATTTTATCTCCGGAAGGGTGGCAATGACGGTATGAAAGCCCATCTTTTCGGCCCACGGCTCCACACAAGGCAGAAGTGAAGCTGTCAGTAGCACTAGCCGATGTCCTTCGTTGCGATGCCATTCCAAACAGCGAAGAGCTTCGGGACGAAGAAGGCTTTCGATCGCAGCTACGAATCGCTGCCCCATTGCTCGACATTCTGCATCCTTTTTTCCTTTCAAGACCGTGACAAGGATGGCCGCTTTTGTCCGGTCGGCCGAGGCCAGCCGAAGTTTGTAGCACATCCACATGGCGAGATAGAAAGGCAGCCTGATCCAAAAGAGAATAGTCGGCTGGGATTGCCGTAGAAAGGGAAGTAGGGAATCGCAACGGGTCAGTGTCCCGTCGAAATCGAATATGGCTATGGGGCTATCGGGCATAAGGGCTTATCGAATAATGCGTGCTTCCCGGGAAAGATTTTTTCTCTTTGGGGGCGAGTGTGAAGTCCGGATTATGTATGTAATAGGGAAAGCTCCGGTCCGATGGTCTCTCGCAGCATGACGAGGGCTTCCTCTTCGGCTGCTCGCATTTGGGCCTCGTCCTTTTTGCTCTTATCCTTCAGCCCACAAAGATGCAGTATGCCGTGGATTATAACACGATGCAACTCGTCTTCGTATCGGATGCCAAGAGTACGTGCGTTTGAGCGTACGGTATCGAGACTGATAAGCAGGTCGCCATTGATAGTATCCGCTTCGCAGGAATCGAAGGTGATGATGTCGGTGTAGTAGTCGTGATCGAGAAATTCTCGATTGGCTTTCAGGATATATTCGTCATCACAGAAGAGATAGGAGATTTCTCCCACCGCTTTGCCGTATTGGCTACATACTTCGGCTATCCACTTACTGACGATCCGTCTTCTGATCCGAGGGAGGCCGATGCCTTCAGCATAGAAATTGATTTTTGCCATTGTCTTGATTATCATTTTGCTCGGTTTCCGCACTCTCAACCAAAGAAAATATAAGTGGCAGCGATGGCTGTCAGTGCTCCGGCCAAATCGGCCAAAAGGGAGTAGCTCACCGTATAACGCGTATTGCGTATTTTGACGGCTCCGTAGTAGAGGGCTACCACGTAGAATGTGGTATCGCTGGAGCCCTGCACAATACTGCATAGCCGACCGACAAAGCTGTCGGCTCCGTACGTCTGCATGGCATCGACCATGAGCCCTCTGGCTCCGCTTCCGCTAAGCGGTTTCATCAGCATGGTCGGGATTCCTTCCACAAACTTCATATCCCCTCCGAAAAAGTCTATCAGCTTGCGCAATCCTTCCGTTATCAGATCCATGGCCCCGGAAGCTCTGAATATACCGATGCCGACCAGCATGGCTAGCAGATAGGGAATGATGGTCACTGCCGTACCGAAACCATCTTTTGCCCCTTCGATAAAGGCATTGTACACATTGATGCGTGCACGTAGTCCGCTGACGACGAATCCGCACATGATTCCAAACAGAAGAATGGACGCAAACGCAGTGCTGATGCTGCTGAATGTTTCCGGAGGAAGAGTACGTCCTGCATAGATTATCCCTCCGATGAAAAGAAGAGAAGAAAGAAGAAAAAGAAGAAGAGGTCTTTGGAGGAAATTGATGCGCTGCCTGATCCCTACGGCAAGGATGGCTACCAATGTGGAAGCAAACGTAGCGATCAGTATCGGGACAAAGATGTCGGCCGGATTTGCCGCTCCGGCCTGTAGGCGATAGGCCATGATGGAAGAGGGTATCAGCGTAAGCCCACTGGCATTGATGGCCAAAAACATAATCATGGCATCGCTGGCTTTATCTTTTTGCTGATTAATCGTTTGCAAACTCTCCATCGAACGGATACCGAGGGGGGTAGCAGCATTGTCGAGGCCCAACAGGTTGGCCGATATATTCATGAAAATATTGCCCAGCGCGGGATGGTTCTTAGGTACGGAAGGGAACAATCGGCTAAGGATCGGGGAGCTGACCTGTGCCAGCTTGCCAATAAGACCGCTTCTTTCTGCTATTTTCATCAGACCGAGCCACAGAGCGAGTACGCCGGTCAGTGCAAGTGCTATCTCAAAGGCATTCTTCGACTGGCTGAAAGAAGCCTGCACCATCTCATCGAATACGGACACATCGCCGAAAACTATGAATCGAACGAGTGCCACAATGAGCGAAACGAGGAAAAAAGCTACGAATATGTAATTAAGAACCATCTTGTAGGAAGAGAAACTATTATTTGGCCAAGAATTGGGCTATAGCCTTCCTGATCTGCTCTACACAGGTAGCCAAATCATCATTTACAAAGCGCAGGTCGAAAAGATGTGCATAACCGATTTCTTTCTCGGCCTTGTCCACGCGCTGCTTAATAGTTTCCACTGAGTCCGTGCCTCGTTTTTGCAAACGAGAACGCAGCTCTTCTATAGAAGGAGGCAGGATAAAGATGGCCAATGCCCTATCTCCATAATACTTCTTGATGTTCTGTGCTCCAACGACATCAACATCGAAAATGACGTTTTTCTCTTCCTTCAGGATACGCTCCACCTCGCTTTTGAGTGTGCCATAGTATTTGTCTCTGTACACTTCTTCGTACTCTACGAATTCATTGGCTTCTATTCTGCGTCTGAATTCTTCCGGAGATAAGAAGTAATACTCTCGTCCATGCTGCTCTTCTCCTCGGGGTGCACGGCTGGTCGCCGAAATAGAGAAATGAAGGTTAAGCTCTCTGTCCGTAAGAAGTTGTTCGATGACGGTGCTCTTGCCTGTTCCGGATGGGGCCGAGATGATGATTAGTTTGGTCATGGGTAATTTTGTCTAAATATGTAGTGGAATGGTTACAATACGTTCAGTACCTGCTCTTTGATCTGTTCTAATTCGTCTTTCATCTGTACGACGATTTGCTGCATCTCCACATGATTGCTTTTGGATCCGAGCGTATTGATTTCTCTACCGATTTCTTGTGCAATGAAGCTGAGCTTTTTCCCTTGTCCGGGTTCGCCTTGCATGGTTTGGATAAAATAGGAAAGATGATTCCGCAAGCGATGCTTCTCTTCGTTTACATCCAATTTCTCGATGTAATAAATCATCTCTTGTTCGAATCGGTTCTTGTCGTAGTCCTTCTCTGATATTTTGGTCAGGTTTTCCTCTATCCGCTCTTTGATTCGTTGGATCCTCTCTGGTTCATACTGCTCGATCTGCAAAAGCAAAGAAGAAATATTAGATATTTTCTCCGTGAACACCTGCTCCAGCATAGCACCCTCTTGTTTGCGGAATTCGATTAGCTGATCAAGAGCTTTCCGACAAGTTTCAATCATGACAGCCCATTCATCTTCTGGGATTTCTTCCTCTTTTTCTTCATCCACCCGAATGACTCCGGGGATCCGAAGCAGCTGTTCGAACCATCCTCCTGCAGGTACTTCCACTCCCATCTTTTCGCCAAATTCCTTGAGTTGGGAGAAATAAGAGGACATCTTTTCTGTATCGAATATCTGAGATACAACATCTGTACTGCCGGATTCTTCGAGAAACAGGCTGAAATCCACTTTTCCCCGCCCTATGTCGGCCGAAACCAAAGCCCTGAGAGGTAGTTCTCTATAACGGTAACGGCTGGAAATCTTCGCTGACAGATCGAGCTGTTTGCTATTGAGCGACTTGATGGTCGCAGTTATTTTTTTATCGGCAAATTGAGTTGTATGCTTGCCGAATCCGGTCATAGATAGAATCATAGTCTTTTTTATATGCGGTTAGGGGAGAAAATAAAAAGAGAATCACAGACTATCATCTATATATAGTCGGTGATTCTCTCATAAATCTATCTTACAGGTTACGCCCGTGGCACTGTTTGAACTTTTTGCCGCTTCCGCAAGGACAAGGATCGTTCCGCCCGATCTTATTTTCGTTTCTTATCGGTGTCTGGGGAGCAGCTGCGCCCTGAGGTCTGCTTGCCGCATCTCTTTGTGCTTTCTGCTGGGCTTCTATATCGTCTTTCTGTGTCCGATACTTGCTCATATCCGTACGCTGTTCGGCCGCGTGTCGGATCTCAATTTGCCGCCTACGCTCCAGCTCTTCCTGAGAAGGAGCATCCGGTACCGGTATCCGAGCACGCATTAGGATCGCTACGGTCTTACGATTCATGGCTTCTACCATTTTGCGGAACAGTTCGTAAGATTCGAGCTTATAGATAAGTAGTGGATCTTTGTTTTCGTAGCTCGCATTCTGCACGGAATTGCGAAGTTCATCCATCTCACGCAGATGCTCTTTCCAAGACTCATCGATAGTATGCAGTACGATAGCTTTCTCAAATTCTTTGATGATGCTTTTCCCTTGAGTTTCGTCTGCTTCACGCAAATTGCATCCAACATTATATACACGCTTACCATCCGTAATGGGGATTAGAATTCGCTCGTACACGGCAGCTTGGGTCTCGAACACCTGATGAACGACAGGATAAGCTACTTCTGCGATCAGGTCCATCTTACGTTGGAAAGACTTGTAAGCTTCATCGAAAAGCATATCGGTCAGCTCTTCTGCTTTCTTGCCTCTGAATGCTTCTTCCGTGATAGGAGACTCTATCGCAAGTGCACGCATCAGATCTTCCTTAAAGCCTTCGAAATCATTGGCGTCTGCATAATTGTCAATCAGAGCCTTACATACATCGTATATGGTATTGAGTACATCCATACCGATTCGCTCTCCCATCAAAGCATGACGGCGACGGGTATAAATGACTTCACGTTGCGAATTCATTACATCATCGTACTCAAGCAGATGTTTACGGATACCGAAGTTGTTCTCTTCCACCTTCTTTTGGGCACGCTCTACGGACTTACTCAACATGTTGTTTTCGAGCACTTCGCCTTCCTTGAAACCTAAGCGATCCATCAATGCTGCGATCTTCTCCGTGGCGAACAAACGCATCAGATGGTCCTCAAGCGAAACATAGAATATGGACGAACCGGGGTCTCCCTGACGACCGGAACGACCACGAAGCTGTCTGTCCACTCGTCTGGATTCGTGTCTTTCTGTACCGATGATGGCCAAACCTCCGGCTTTCTTAACCTCGGCAGAGAGCTTGATGTCGGTACCACGACCGGCCATGTTCGTTGCGATGGTAACAGTTCCTTTTTGACCGGCCTGAGCTACAATTTCGGCTTCCTTCTGATGCAATTTGGCATTGAGCACATTGTGTTGGATACCACGCAAGCGTAGCATTCGGCTCAACAATTCAGATATTTCCACAGAAGTCGTACCGACAAGTACAGGTCTGCCCTCTTCGACAAGGCGTACAATCTCTTCGATGACCGCCGCATATTTTTCACGCGCCGTCTTATAGATACGATCATTCATATCCTTACGGGCGATAGGCTTATTCGTCGGAATAACTACAACGTCCAGCTTGTAGATGTCCCAAAGCTCTCCTGCTTCAGTCTCAGCTGTGCCGGTCATCCCTGCCAGCTTATGATACATGCGGAAGTAGTTCTGGAGAGTAATGGTTGCAAAAGTCTGTGTCGCGGCCTCTACTTTCACACGCTCTTTCGCCTCGATAGCCTGATGAAGACCATCCGAATAGCGGCGTCCGTCCATGATACGTCCGGTCTGCTCGTCTACGATGAGCACCTTATTGTCCATAACCACGTATTGATCATCCTTCTCGAAGAGAGCATAGGCTTTGAGCAGCTGATTGACAGTATGTACACGCTCGCTCTTGATAGAATAGTTGGCTATGATCTCATCCTTGGCTTCGCGACGTTTTTCTGCATCGGATTCCATATTATCCAAAGCAGATAACTCAGCTGCAATATCAGGCAAGACGAAGAACTTCGGGTCATCTGTACGGGATGTCAGAAGGTCGATACCCTTCTCGGTAAGCTCTACGCTATTACGCTTTTCGTCTATGATGAAATACAATTCGTCTGTGACCAAATGCATATTCCTCATATTTTCGGCCATGTATGCTTCTTCGGTCTTCAGCATAGAGCTCTTGATGCCGGGTTCGCTCAGATACTTGATCAACTGTTTATTCTTGGGAAGGCCCTTGAACGAACGATAAAGTAACAGAGAACCCTCTTCCTGTTCTTTCTTGTCTTCAGATGCCATCTTATTCTTGGCATCGATAAGCAATTGTGAACAAAGTTTGCGCTGAGCCTCGACAACTTTCTCCACATTGGGCAAAAACTCCTCGAACAACTGATCTTCACCTTTGGGAGTAGGACCGGAAATGATCAACGGCGTTCGGGCGTCATCGATCAATACGGAATCGACCTCATCGACAATGGCGTAGTTGTGCTTACGCTGTACCAAATCCTTAGGACTCGTGGCCATATTGTCGCGCAAGTAGTCGAAGCCGAATTCGTTATTGGTACCAAATGTAATATCTGCATTATAGGCCTTGCGGCGGGCATCCGAATTGGGCTGGTGCTTATCTATACAATCCACGGTCAAACCATGGAACATATACAGTGGCCCCATCCATTCCGAGTCACGTTTGGAAAGGTAGTCATTGACCGTCACCACATGCACCCCATTACCGGTGAGAGCATTGAGGAATACAGGTAAGGTAGCTACCAGTGTCTTTCCTTCACCGGTAGCCATTTCGGCGATTTTCCCTTTGTGCAATACTGTACCACCGATGAGCTGAACATCATAGTGGATCATGTCCCACAAGATTTCATTGCCTCCTGCTACCCAGTGGTTTTGGTAGATGGCGGTATCTCCCTCGATCGAGACGAAGTCATGATTGATGGCAAGGTCACGATCAAGATCAGTGGCTTTAACTCGAATAGTTTCGTTTTGGGCGAATCTGCGAGCAGTATCCTTGATAATTGCAAATGCCTCGGGGAGAATTTCGTCCAAAACGACTTCCATTTTGTCCAAAATCTCTTTTTCGAGCTTGTCTACTTTTGTCCAAATCTCCTCTCGTTCGTCCAAGTCCTTGCCTTCCACCTCGACTTTCAGCTTGTCGATTTCTGCCCTCTCATCTTTTACATAGTCCTGTATCTTTTGGCGCAAGATGGCTGTACGTCCGCGAAGATCGTCGTCTGACAGCCGTTCGATTTCGCCATATGCAGCTTTGATCTTGTCCACAAAAGGTTTTACCTCTTTCAAGTCACGCTGCGATTTGTTGCCGAAAAGCTTCGACATGAATTCGTTGAATCCCATTTATCTTATTGTATTTTTTTGTAGCTGTTATGATGTGTGTGGAGTATTCGCCTAAGAGCTAAAGACTCCTTTCTCTTCTTTCCGAATAGTATGTTCAGAGAGCCACTTCGGGTAATGGCAAGGCACGAGCCTCTGTCGGAGGACGTATGCGGAGGATATACGCCAAGGTGGGAGCTATCTCTGTCGAAGAGATAGTTCGCTGCACTCTTTGTCCTTTTATGCCGGGTATCACCAAGATAAAAGGAGCTGCTACGGCATTATAGCGTATTTGCTTTTGACCTGAATTCGGGGATGCCTCCTCTTCTCCTTCTATCCATCCTCCTTGCAATTGCAAACATACATCCGCGGATTGCCCCAATCGGAACGAACGGACAAAACGATTCGCTTCTTCGTTAATTGCTCCCGAACCTATTTCATGTGCCGGCAATGCAAGTCGTACACCACTCATCTGTCGGGCAAATTCTGCCACTTCTGATTGAAGCCGGCGCATATCGACTTGCTTCTTTTCTGCCAGTTTTTTATCCAGAATCAACCGGCCATCTGCATAATCCAACACCCATTGTCCCTGTCCGTGCAGAGCCATCAAATACATATTGATCAAAGCTTTGCATCGCTTGGGGCTGAAGTAGCGACGGCGCTTATGGGGGAATATGCTTGCCTCCGGGATCGAACTATCGAAGTGGCCTGTTCCACTCAGAGCTATTATGCAGTTTGCCAAGCCAATCTTCTTGTCCAAAGCCGTGAACAGGCGAGCAAGTTGGGCATCCAAGCGACGGTATATGTCCACCATCTCGGCCTGATGCTCACTCTGATGTTTGGCAGGGTATCTTCCTGCATAATAAGTGAGCGATAGCAGATTGGGTTGTTTGGCCAGTTCCAATCCTCCATACTCGATCAGTCGGAGAGCCAAAGTCGTGACTTCTTCATTGATCGGGGCAGATCGTTTGAAAAGACTGATATTGGAATGACTGAATCTGTGAGAGAAAGCAATGGGATCTCCACCCACAGGCAAAGATTGGGGCGAGGACATAGGAGTCCATACGACATTGCTTAATTTAGAAGAGGGGGAGTCCGCCGAGGAGTTGAACTTATCGATGTACCAAGGGAAATCTTTGTAGTAGGTAGTCGTAGCCCACATCCCCTTACGATCTTCGATCCAGAATGCACCATTTCCTGACTGACCTGCGGCCACGATTGCCGCTACGGCATTCGGTGCTATCGCATAAACCTTGCTTCTTCCATCCGTTGCACTCCGTAGTTCGTCACCGATAGTGCCGGAAGTGAGCTTGAGAGGAGACAGATGCTCGGATGTATAATTGCCTAAGAAGTTTTTGTCTTCCAAAATGGATACCGACCTGTTCTTTTCTCTGTCGAATACAGTACTGCCTGTAATACTGTGACGATTGGGATAGGTACCGGTATATATACCTGCAATAGCCGAAGCTTCGTCTACGCCATCGAACCCGAAATCTACATTGCTAAAAACAAGTCCATCCTGCAGCAGATGATTGAATCCACCTGTGCCATATTGCGAGCGACAAAACGAGAGGAGATCACCCCTCAATTGGTCAATGGTAATTACCACCACCAGCTTGGGATGAACCGATTGCCCCTGTACCGTAACATTCCCTATAGCCAATACGGCCAAAAGGGTCGTTACCAGTCGTTTCACCGAACGTTCTTTTTCCATCTATTTACTAATATCCAGCGAGCGGAAAGCAACCATAGAGCAATGCCGGACACATAGAGTGGAAGCACTACTTGTTGGGGCAGAAACCATATTGCCAAACCGATCAAACTTAGCTCTGCAAAGTTAATAAAATGATAGACAAAGCCTGCTCGGTGAAAGCGTGGTACCGCAGTCAGAGGCAACCCGATAAGCAGATGAAGGGGATGAAGCAGGAAAAGATTGTAATTCGGGTTGGTATGCGGATGTTCTGAGAAAAATGACAGAATGAAAATAACACATCCTGATAGTCCCATAATGGTTAATAAAACAGAGTCATATAGATAGCATATATCCTTGCGACGGACATCCCAAACAGCTACTGCAATAGAAACTATCAGCAAAGCTATAGAAGCCAATAAAGGCGTAGGCCAACCCTCCTCCGCAGGCTCCATACTGGCCAGCTTAGCCGGAAACCATTCCTTGGTATCCCTGATGAGTGGCGTTGATCGACCATTGGGGTAGAGTAGAGTGGTACGTGGTAGCAGATCCAACATTCTATTCGGTAGGAATAGCTGCTCCTCCGGATTGGCATAAGTATCTGTTTCCGCTCCGAGAGCCAGATCGATACCGAACTTGACCCAAGGGGCATCGGTACAGCATTCGTCGATCAGCTGTCTCCACTTTCTCTCCTCACCCTCATGAGGGATTTGCAAGGTAGCTCCTGTAGTTTCTTTTATGATCTCGATGAGGCGAGTAGCACAGTTGTCATAAAAGATATTATAGCGGTATCGTTTATTTTCGGGGCGAATATTCCATGTCAAATACTGCTCGGCTTTCTCGATCTCTTCCTGTGTGAGATTCAATACTAATTCCACGATTCCTCTTCCGCTCCGAAGGTATTCTTCTGCATAATAGGATGTATAAAGAGCTTCAACGTAGTAATCTGTTTCTCCTCGCACAAATCGAAGCATGAAATTAGGTTCGTTATAGTCGAACATGCCATAATTGTAAGCAATATCCGTTCCTTGTACAAGATTGAGAATCCTGAATGCGACATGACCGTAGCGAGTATATACTGCTTCTGTGGAAGGAGAAGAGATCAAGAGGCTCATCTGCAGGCCTTGATCTTTCATCTCCGTGCTATCTGTCTGTGCATTGGCCGGAAGTCCGCTACCCAATAAGACAGTCAAGATGACGGAGAATAGTCCGGCCGAAACCTTCAGTGTACTTAGATATTTTTTTGCCATTGTGAATTGCCAATATGTATGAAAGTATTTCGTATTATTTTCCGCATAAGCTTGCGAACGGGCAATAGCTGCAAGTCCGTATATCCTCGGTTCCTGTAAAAGGAATATCGGGATCGAACAATTCGTCCAAACAAGTTCGCAACCTCTCTTCGAACATTTCGCAAATTTGATCAAAATCCGTAATCTGCTCAATTGCTTTCCCCACTTCCTTGAGAACGACCACACCCGTGTAATCCTCTTTCTGCTTGTACAGCTCCTTAAAGCCATATATCGTGGGACACAGGGGGAGTTTGGAACCCTCTCCCTCATTCTCCATTTGCATCTTGGCCATGAGGGCATATAAGAGCGTTTGGGCTATGGCTGTCGGATGTCTTTTGCCTTTTCCTGCCATCGGGTGTTGGAACATAAGGTCCCATGAGCCAAGCTCTGTGGTAGTATCTCCACTTTTGTAGTCCACTATACGCCGATATTCCTCATTCAACTCGTCAATGCGATCTATGATTCCGTGTAGCCGCACTCGGCTACCATTGCTAAGAGAGAAGCTGCCTTTGACTTTGCGCTCTGAGTCTATGTAGCGAAAGGGAGCCAATGATTTGTCATGCTCCAAGATCCGTCGCACATACTTCTCTATCATGATGCAATAAAGATGATTCAATCCCGACAAAGCTCTCTGAGTATCGGCCGATCGGAGATATTCTTCCGTGTATGCTTGCCTTACTATCCTCGCGATAGTAGCATTCTTCGGATCCAACCACCGAGATAAAATATCCGAAGAAACTATCCCACTACCACAACAAGGCTTGTAGATCAACTCCATGGCACGATGCACCACGGTACCGAAATCATTGGCAGCCATCAGTTCATCGGAAGCATTCTCCTCTCGTATCCCTCTGACGTTTTCAAAATAAAAACGAAGAGGACAAGCCACATATGTATTGATGCTGCTGGCCGAAAGAGCGGACAGACGTTCTTCCGGATCGAATGATTCTTCGTCCTCGCATTCGAGGAACCGGTGCAGTCTCGTCAGTACATCTCCCTCTTTCTTGACACATATAGCAGGAGTATGTGGAAGCGAACCTGTCAGGTGCAATTCCTGTACCTTTAGAGACATATCGAAAAGGAAATGCATCTGTCGGATATAACGGCTCTCCTCTCCTCCTCCAAGCTGGTCCGAACGAGCATCGTACAGCATCGTTACACTTTCGGCTCGCTGAATGAGACGGAAAAAATCATAAGATTGGGTGGCTTCGTTTACCTCATTGACCGGAAGTCCATATCCTCTTCGCAATGTGTAAGGTATCATTGTCGTTTCATAGACACGCGATGGAAGTTTACCCTCGTTGGCAGAGAGAATGATCAGGTGTTTGAAATCCAAAGTTCGCGTTTGATCTATTCCCATGATTTGCAGGCCTACCAGAGGTTCTCCCTCGAACGGGATGCTCACTCCGGATACCAATCCTTGCAACAGAAGAGCCGCAGAACGAACTGACATATCCATGGCATAGGATTCGACCAGTCCTCTGAGCCTGTTCAGCATATTGCGATAGTGATAGATCTGCTCCAGCTCCATATTATTGGTCTGTTCCGATTGGTCATACTCCGAATCGGTTAGTTGGAAGAGCATGCTTTCGGCAATTTTTTCAAGGAGCAGGAACAACCGGTCGAGTAGCTGCTGTCCACTATCCGGTCGGCTAAAAAGCAGATCGGTCAGTTCATCGCCCCAAAGTCTCTCCTCCGGTACGTAGTACTGCTTGCTTACTTCCCGATCCGAGAGAAGAGCACGCGAATGATCAGTCAATAAGGGAGCGAGAAGAACACTATTGAGCAAGTCAAGAACAGCATCCGTCCGAAAATGAGGAACTTTTTGAATAAGACGGATTTCTGCCTGTACTTTGATCCACTTCTCGACAAGAATGGAAATGGCATTCTGAGAGAGAGGATAGCCCATAGTCACATTGATACGTCCTACAGTCTCGGCCAGACTGCTCAATACGGGCATCAACATTCGTGTGTCGGGAAGAATGATAGCTGTTTCTATTCCTTCCTTGTCAGAATAGCCTTCAGGGTATAACTCCTCGATCAGCTGCGGCAAAAGTTTGGCCTGAACAATCTCGGAGGCGGTACGTATGATCCTGATATCAGGAGCCGGTTTGTCTTCCGATGAGCCTGTTCGACCGTTCTCGGAAGACTCTCGCCACGGAGTCTGTTGCCCGAAAATCTCTTTGTTATGATCCAGAATAGTGCGGGAAAGATTACCTGCCGAATGCAATAGAGAGAGGTCATCATCAAAGCAAAAATCACATATCCCTTCCGCTTTCATACGAACGAGAATATATTCCTCGACAGGAGAAAGGGCGAACAAACCGACAAAGACATATTTATCAGGATGCATATTCCCCCCTCTGTCTGCGGATGAGAGCAGCTCTCGTACCGATGTTTCTCTTTGCCGGAGGCGATCAGCAGTATGACGAAGGATCATCCCATGGTATCCGTTGCTTTGGTCTGCAAGGCGTTGGTTGAACCGAGTATAAAGTGGAGATAATAGCTTCCAGAAGTCCAGAAAGCTCTGCTGACATCCATTCTCCATTTTGCCGTTTGCCGGGGAAAAGGATTCCCAAAAACTGCGAATGGCTGCTACCTGTCTTTCGCTCAAAAAGGAGAAATCGTTCTCCATCTCCCGAAAGTCTTTCAGATTGCTGTACAAGGCTTTGGCCGATACGAGGTGTTTGTCTATCTCATTGAAGTCTTTCAGGATAATATCGCCCCAAAAAATAAACTGATCGAAAGGTTCCGCCTCAGGCCATATCTCTTTGTAAGTATTGTATAGCTCGAATAGCAAGGCCGTTCTGTCAAGCTCTTTGTAGGGAGACAGCCCCAGCAGCAAATCCTTCAGATTCGTGGTCCGAGGTGCAAACAAAGGCTTTGGGCTAATCTCCGACAGATGGCGCTTGAAAAAAAGACCGGCTCGTCTTTCAGGAAAGACGAAGCAAAGCTGGTGGATGTCCTCCCCGAACTCTTTGTAGTAGTGGGTTGCTATCTGTCTAAGGAAAGGGAGCATAAGGCAATAGCGTTATTCAAGATGTGTAGAGCCATGGGGGCATATATACTGCGCGTATGATAATAGACATAACCCAAGTAAGCACCCAAGACGATTCGGGGAAAAAATCCCATCAGTTCGAGATGCGCAATGCTGAAAACGATGGCAGTCAGCCAAACGGCAGCATGCCATCTATTGCGAGTAACACGACGCATCCAGCGCAATACGGCTCCTCTAAAAAACAATTCTTCCGTAATGCCCGGTATTATTGCAATAGCAAGCAAAGCCCATCCTTTGCCTCCCTGTATCATCTCCTTTATCAGACTTGTATAATGGGTACCGCTACGGTCGATTTCTTCTTGCCAAGCCGGAGGGAGAAAGGGTAGAAGGAGCTTTACGCCTTTGGTCGTTAATACTACGGCCAAAAGGCATCCGGCATAAGAGAGTAACAGCAATACTATTTTGTGCCAATCGGTCTGATACGGTTGTAAGCCCAAAAAAGATGCAGGCCTGTCTGAAAATAAAAAGGCTTGCCATAAAGCCCCTCCCCCGAATACCACGACGCTGAATAAGCTTGTCGCCAATAGCAACGGCAAGCCTTCCTGTCCGTACCCGAACAGAGTAGGGGCTAAGTGAAGCACAGAGATCAGGAGATAGCCAATAATGAGTATCAGAGCGAGATGACTGAGTATAGACCAATTCTTAAAAAGAGCCTTTTTCATTGCTTACAAAAATACGATGGAAACTCAACAAAGCCAAAGCCTCGGAAAAAGCATTTCTCAGCAAGAATACGACCAATGGCTATAGATCGATGCCGATAGTAGAGAAATAAGGGACATTGTTAGTGCTTTGCTTGACGGAAAATACAAGGAAAAGGCAGATAAAAAAAGAGAAAAGGCTGATAAAAACCGACCTTTTCTCTCTCTAATGCGGAAGCGACGAGATTCGAACTCGTGGTACAGTTACCCGTACGACAGTTTAGCAAACTGTTGGTTTCAGCCACTCACCCACACTTCCGTAGTACAAGGGGTTGCCCGAATACGATCGCAAAGATACTACATCTTTTGATTTACACAACCCTTGCAGGCGTGTAATTTCTCTCGAATTTTTAGTCAAAGAGCTTGAAAGGAGCAGATTCTGAGCGATAGCCCAAGAGATTGCACAGTCTTTTATCTCTATCTGTATCCATGTATGCTCGGATGGGAGCCTCCTCTCTCGGAGCAGCTGTGCCGGATTTGTTCGTTGCAATGTCTTGAGAAGACCGTGCGTTAAGTGTGCAAAAATGAAGGCTGTGTAGTGAGGGAGAACCTTCTGCACAGCCTTCGGCTTGTAATGTGATACGAATATTCTACAGGATGTTTTTTCGAAAGGAATCAAAAAAGCATCCTTCTTGGACTCATGCTTACATCATGCCGCCCATTCCTCCCATACCTCCGGGTATGGCCGGTGCGGCAGGATTGTCTTCTTTCTTGTCAGCGATAACGCACTCCGTAGTCAGGAACATACCTGCGATAGAAGCCGCATTTTCCAATGCTACACGCGTTACTTTGGCCGGGTCGATAACACCGGTGGTGTAGAGGTTTTCGAAAACATCCGTACGGGCATTGTAGCCGAAGTCGTCCTTGCCTTCTTTCACCTTCTGTACCACAACGGCACCTTCTTTACCGGCATTCGCTACGATCTGACGAAGCGGCTCCTCGATGGCGCGTTTTACGATTTCGATACCGGTGGTCTCGTCTTCGTTCTCTCCCTTGAGACCATCCAAAGCAGCTATGGCACGAATGTATGCCGTACCGCCACCGGGTACTGTACCCTCTTCGATCGCAGCACGCGTTGCACTCAGAGCATCTTCTACGCGATCCTTCTTTTCCTTCATTTCCACTTCGCTGGCGGCACCCACGTAAAGAACTGCTACACCGCCGGCGAGCTTGGCCAGGCGTTCTTGCAGTTTTTCGCGGTCGTAGTCGCTGGTCGTATTCTCGATCTGAGCTTTGATCTGCGTGATGCGTGAAGCGATGCCTTCTTTGTCTCCGGCTCCATTAACGATAGTAGTATTGTCCTTATCCACCGTTACTTTCTCAGCCGTACCGAGCATGTCCATCGTAGCATTTTCGAGCTTCAGGCCGGTCTCTTCGCTGATGACTGTTCCGCCCGTCAGGATAGCAATGTCTTCGAGCATAGCCTTGCGACGATCGCCGAATCCGGGAGCTTTCACGGCACAGATCTTGAGGCTGCCGCGCAGACGGTTTACAACCAAGGTAGCCAGTGCTTCGCTATCGATGTCCTCTGCAATGATGAGGAGGGGCTTGCCCGTCTGAACCGTTTGTTCGAGGATCGGGAGCATCTCTTTCAGTACGGATATTTTCTTGTCATAGATGAGGATGAAAGGATTCTCCATTTGCACTTCCATCTTATCCGTATTCGTCACGAAGTAGGGAGAGATATAGCCGCGGTCGAACTGCATACCTTCCACTACTTCTACCGTAGTGTCGGTTCCCTTGGCTTCTTCTACGGTGATAACGCCTTCTTTCTTCACCTTGCGCATGGCTTCGGCAATGAGGCTACCGATATTCTCGTCTCCGTTGGCGGAGATCTTGGCTACGTTCTCGATCTTTTGGAAGTCATCGCCCACTTCCTTAGCCATACCTGCGATGTGAGTTACCACAGCCTTTACAGCCTTGTCGATACCACGCTTCAAATCCATCGGATTGGCTCCTGCCGTAACGTTCTTCAGACCCACGCCGATAATGCTCTGGGCGAGGATCGTAGCCGTAGTCGTACCGTCACCGGCATCGTCATTGGTCTTGGAGGCTACTTCTTTCACCAACTGGGCACCCATGTTCTCGAACGGGCACTCCAATTCTATTTCTTTCGCTACGCTCACACCGTCCTTGGTAATGTGCGGAGCTCCGTACGTCTTGCTAAGGATAACGTTACGACCTTTCGGCCCGAGGGTAACTTTAACGGCATTTGCCAGTGCATCTACGCCCTTTTTCAGAAGGTCGCGAGATTCCATATCGAATTTGATTTCTTTTGCCATAGTCTTTATTATTTATTGTTTTTCTTTTTTGGAGGATTATTGTCTCTTCCTTTACCACTGGGGTTTCCTGTTTTTGAAGGCCAACCTGCAGTGTTACCTTGTTCTGATTTTTTTGTTTTGCCCATTAGATGATTGCCAAGACATCGTTTTGGCGCATGATGATATATTTTTCGCCCTCCAGCTCTATTTCTGTGCCGGCATATTTGCCGTAGAGTACGGTGTCTCCTGCTTTGAGCACCATCTCTTCGTCTTTCGTGCCGTTCCCGACAGCGATTACTTCACCCTTGAGAGGTTTCTCTTTGGCCGAATCCGGAATAATGATACCGCTCACTGTTTTTTCTTCTGCTGCAGCCGGCTTTACGAGTACGCGGTCTGCCAATGGTTTGATGTTCATTGTTGCTTGGTTTGTTATTGTTAGTTGATTGTTTGCTTGTACAAATGGGAAGCTTCTTATGTAGCTCCGCAATTTTTATGTCAATAGCTATACCAATGCCGATTTCCTGACTGATTCCTGTCGGAATATACTTTTTTCGCTGTCAGAATGGCAGGATTGTGCAAACTGTCATTTGCACGTGGCAGAAAAAAGGAGGAGTCGGCCGGAAAAAAGGTGTTATCCGTTGGCGGTGTAGAGCTTCATAACGGCTTCGCACTGTTCGTCCGCTGGGAGCAGGGCATCTATCCAATGAATGAGGAATCCGCGACGCTCCATGCCACGGAACCATGTCATCTGGCGTTTGGCGAATTGGTGAATGGCCGTTTCGAGTCCGGTAAACATGGACTCGTAGTCCGTCTGCCCCGTCAGATACAGGGTGACGAATTTGTATTCCAGCCCGTAATAGATCAGATCATCGGCCGGAATGCCACTGTCGAGAAGTCCCTTGACTTCCTCTATCATACCCTCGTGCATACGGGCATGGAGCCTGTCCGTTATCCTTGTGCGTCGGGTGTCGCGATCCAGATCGAGACCGATGATCAGACTGTCGATAGGAGGAAACTCGGTGCTTTCGGCCGGATTGTTCTTGATGTATTCGGCTATTTCGATAGCCCTGATAGCTCGCTGTGCCGAGTCCACGTCCGTCTTGTTGTGCAGAGGGCCGTATGCAGCCAGTATAAGAGTCAGCTCTGTCAAACTCTTTCCTTGCAGGCGATCACGAAGCGTCGGGTTGGGCGGAACATCGGGGAGGTGGTAGCCTTTGAGCACGGCTTCGATATACATACCCGTACCTCCGCAGAGGATCGGATCCATGCCACGAGCGAGGATCGATGCGTAGGCTTGGTGAAAGTCGTGCTGATAAGCAAAGAGGTTGTATTTGTCCCCTGCCGGTCTTATATCGATCAGGTGGCAAGGGATTGTAGTCCCTCCCACCTGATAGTCGGCCAAGTCTTTGCCTGTGCCGATGTCCATGCCACGGTATATCTGTCGCGAGTCGGCACTGATGATCTCGGTTTCCAACCGATATGCGAGGCTTACGGCCAGACGAGTCTTGCCGCATGCCGTAGGCCCCAGGATCGTTATCATCCGCGATCTTTTAGTATGACGTCGTGAGCACCGCCTTCGACGATACTGGTGCTGCTCACGAGGGTAATCTTGGCTTTCTCTTGCAGCTCGGGAATGGTAATGACACCGCAACTGCACATCGTAGCCTTGATCTTGCCGAGTGTGATGAGCAGGTTGTCCTTCATCTTACCGGCGTATGGAACGTAGCTGTCCACTCCTTCTTCGAACTTGAGCGTCTCGGTGCCGCCGCTGTCGTAGCGTTGCCAGTTCTGAGCGCGGTTCGATCCTTCGCCCCAGTATTCTTTGACGATATTGCTGCCTATCTTCATCTTCTTGGTCGGCGACTCGTCGAATCGAGCGAAATAGCGTCCCATCATCAGGAAATCGGCACCCATGGCCAATGCCAGCACCATGTGGTAGTCATGTACGAGCCCTCCATCGCTACAGATGGGAACGTAAGTGCCCGTTCGTCGGTAATAGTCGTCACGTGCCTTGGCTACGTCTATTACAGCCGTTGCCTGACCGCGACCGATCCCTTTCTGCTCGCGTGTGATACAGATGGAGCCTCCTCCGATCCCTACTTTGATGAAGTCCGCACCGGCCTCGGTCAAGAAGTTGAACCCATCGCGATCGACCACATTCCCTGCACCTACGGGCAGGCTGTCTCCGTATTTCTCCTTGATCCAACGGATCGTATTGCTCTGCCAGTCGGAATAGCCGTCCGATGAGTCGATGCACACCACATCCACACCGGCCTCCACCAGTGCAGGTACTCGCTCCTTATAGTCGCGCGTATTGATACCGGCACCCACGAGGAGGGTCTTGTCCGTGTAGTTGGAGAGTTCGAGCGGATTGTTCTTGTGGCTGTCGTAATCTTTACGGAAGACGAAATACTGCAGATTCTGATTTTCGTCGATGATCGGCAGCGTATTGAGTTTGTTTTCCCAAATAATATCGTTGGCTTCGCTCAGCGTAATACCGACCTTGCCCACCGTAAGTCTCTCGAACGGCGTCATAAAATCTTTGACCGGCTTCGAGGGCGAGTCCGTGCTGACGCGATAGTCTCTGCTCGTGACGATACCCATCAGACGGCCATTGGACGAACCGTCGTGAGTGATACCTATATTATTATGTCCTGTCCTTTTGACCAGATCCAATACATCGGCCAGCGTATTGTCCGGCCTGAGGTTGGAGTCGCTGGTGACAAATCCGGCCTTGAACTTCTTCACACGACGAACCATCTCGGCCTGACTCTCTATACTCTGCGACCCGAAGATAAACGAAAGTCCCCCGTTGCGTGCCAATTCGATAGCCAGTGTATCATTGGAGACCGACTGCATGATGGCCGAAACGAATGGGATATTCAGCTTGATACGGGGACTCTCATCGCGATCGAACTTAATGAGAGGAGTCTGAAGAGAGATGTTTTGGGGAGTGCACTGTTCTGTAGTGAGGCCGGGAATAAGAAGATATTCGCCGAACGTCCTGGAAACTTCATTGATGAAGACAGCCATGTTCTGATGTGGTGTTAGGTGTGAAACTCTGAAATTTCCTGCCAAATTTATATGCTTTTTCCCAAACAGCCAATCTTTGATCGCAGGTGCAGATTCGAACAACGTGCCGGCGGCATTACGATCGAGCTTGCCCTCATCATGTGACACCCCGTTGCCGGAATGAAAACCATGCTTTCTGCCACGAATCGGGCAGTGTCGCTTCCTTCGTATCCGGCTAAGGGAATATCCTATCCTGCGAGAAGAAAAAAATGACTCGTGGGGCATGCTGCTCACATTGCCGTCTCGGTTCCAAAATCGGCTCTATTGTCGTTCTGAAAAACGTGGCGCGAGAATTTTTTTGTTTCCGGAAGGAACGAAAATTTTCTCGCGCCACGTTTTTCAGAACGAATTAAAGGGAAAAATTTTGGTGCGTAAATATCCTAAAGCGAGATTATAGAACATTGCCTCTTGCATCCTTTGTCAAATAAGCTTGTTATACGTATTGAAAGAATTCGTCTGCCATCCATCGCCCTCTTCTTTCGATACTCCGTTCGGCTATGGGTATTGTCGGTTCATTTGTGGCTCGCAGTGCGGCTATCACCTTTTATTTGTAATAAAAAGGTCTCGATCGGGGATTTTGCGCCTATTTTGTAAAGTCTGTTTTGCAAAATAGAAAAACTATACTACCTTTGTTACCTAAACATTGCGATACCCAATCATGAATAACTTTTTCAAAATACACGACAACTTGCTACGCAACCTATCACCTTCGCTGCGTAGGGGATTGATGGATGAGATCGATTGGAACGACAGACTGATCGGTATCAAGGGTGCACGAGGCATGGGGAAGACCACGTTCCTCCTCGACTATGCACGCGAAAACTTCGGTATAGGCAATAGAAAATGCCTGTATATTAATCTGAATCAACTCTATTTCACTACAGAATCTTTGGTGAAGTTCGCCGGTGAGTTTGTCAAGCAGGGTGGAGAGACACTGCTACTCGACCAAGTATTCAAATATCCCAACTGGTCTGTAGAGCTGCGTCAGTGTATGGAGCTATATCCGGACTTGCGCATTGTCTTTACAGGATCTACGGTGATGCGCCTGAAAGAAGAAAATCCCGAGCTGAACGGACTGGTTACATCGTACGTTCTGAACGGTTTTTCATTCCGCGAATTTCTCAATCTCAAAACAGGGCTGTCGCTCCAGCCTTACAGCTTCGATGAGATCGTATCCAACCACGAACAGATAGCCCCACGAATCCTCGAGCAGGTGAATCCTCTTGACTGGTTTCAGGACTATCTTCACCATGGATACTATCCCATATTCCTGGAGGATAAGAACTATTCGGAGAATCTGCTGAAAACGCTCAATATGACGCTTGAAGTAGATGTGCTTTTCATCCGACAGATCGAACAGCGATTCCTGCACAAACTGCGCAAGCTGCTCTACCTGCTGGGACAACGTGCTCCCGGATCGCTCAACATATCGAACATTGCGAAGGAAGTAGACACTTCTCGCACGACGATAACCAACTATCTGAAGTATCTGTCCGAAGCCAGACTGATCAAGGAGCTTCACCGCGAAGAGGAGACGGGAGCCAAGAAGCCGGCTATGATCTATCTGGACAATACCAATGTGGGATACGTAATCCAGCCGGAACCTCTCAACTATATAGACGTACTCAAAACATTCTTCCTCAATCAGGTCAAGAGTCGCAACGAAGTATGTTTGGGCTCTCGATCTCAAATCGCATTCTGCGTTAATCGCCAATATCAGTTCTGCATAGATGAGAAGATGAGCCGTCGCTACAGACCCGACCGCTACTATGCCATCCAGAACATGCGCAGCGGTACGCGCAACATGATCCCCCTCTGGCTCTTCGGATTCCTGTACTAAAAAGGGCAACGGGCTATGAAGGTCGATCGGGGCATCCGCTTGTCCTCACTTTGCTCTGATCCCTTAGTGTGCAGACGAAGAATATGGACAGAGCCGTTGCATCCGCAACAACCGACTCTGTTTCAGAGTTGCTAATTAGAATACAAGACCGAATTATTACTTTTTATAACTAAAAACCAAAATGGCTAAAGAAAAAAAATTCCTAACTTGTGACGGGAACCAAGCTGCTGCACATATAGCTTATATGTTCAGCGAAGTGGCTGCCATTTATCCGATTACACCTTCGTCTACGATGGCTGAGTACGTGGACGATTGGGCTGCTGCCGGCCGTAAAAACATTTTCGGCGAAACGGTAAGAGTCCAGGAGATGCAAAGCGAAGCCGGTGCAGCCGGTGCAGTTCACGGCTCGTTGCAGGGAGGAGCACTAACCACAACCTTTACGGCATCACAGGGCCTATTGCTCATGATTCCGAATATGTACAAAATTGCGGGAGAGTTGCTACCCTGTGTTTTCCACGTTTCGGCACGTACTATCGCCTCCCATGCCCTCTCCATCTTCGGAGACCATCAGGATGTCATGGCTGCACGTCAGACCGGCTTTGCTCAGCTCTGTACCGGATCCGTGCAGGAGGTCATGGATCTGGCCGGCGTAGCACACTTGGCAACGCTGCGTACTCGCATCCCCTTCATTCACTTCTTCGACGGTTTCCGAACCTCTCATGAGATTCAGAAAATCGAAGCCCTCGACAATGAGGACTTAGCCCAGTTCATCGATTGGAACGATGTAAAGCGTTTCCGCAAGCAAGCTCTCAATCCGGAGTCGCCCGTGACTCGTGGCACAGCACAGAACGGTGACATCTATTTCCAGAACCGTGAAGCATGTAACCGCTTCTACGATGCAGTGCCCGAAGCTGTTCAGTATTACATGGATCAGCTGGCTACGGTCACCGGACGCCACTACCATCTGTTCGACTATTACGGAGATCCCGAAGCCGAGCATGTGATTATTGCCATGGGTTCGGTGACAGAAGCTATTCGCGAAGTGATAGACTTCCTCCGTGCCAAAGGCGAGAAAGTCGGACTGCTCAGCGTACACCTGTACCGTCCTTTCAGTGCGAAGCACTTCCTTGCTGCTATGCCGAAGACCGTGAAGCGCATAGCCGTACTCGACAGGACAAAAGAACCCGGAGCAACGGGCGAACCGCTCTACCTCGATGTAAGGGATTGCTATTATGGCATGGAAGACGCTCCGTTGATTGTGGGTGGTCGCTACGGTCTTTCTTCCAAGGATACTACTCCGGCGCAGATGAAAGCCGTATTCGACAATCTGAAGCTGAATGTCCCGAAGGATCATTTCACCGTAGGCATCGTCGATGACGTTACTTTCACCTCTCTGCCTCTCGGAGAAGATCTGATCTTCGATAATCCGTCACTGGTGGAAGCCAAATTCTATGGACTCGGTGCCGATGGTACTGTCGGAGCCAACAAGAACTCGGTAAAAATCATCGGTGACAATACGAATAAATACTGTCAGGCTTACTTCGCTTACGACTCGAAGAAATCGGGTGGATTCACCTGCTCGCACCTTCGTTTCGGCGATACGCCCATACGCTCTACCTACCTTGTGGTGACACCGGACTTCGTGGCTTGCCACGTGCCTGCCTATCTACGTATGTACGACGTGCTGAAAGGTCTGAAGAAAAAAGGAACTTTCCTGCTCAATTCGATTTGGGCTCCGGAGGATATAGAACAACATCTGCCCAACAAGGTAAAGCGTTATTTGGCGAAGAACAACATCCGATTCTACACGATCAACGCTACCGCCATAGCACAACAGATCGGACTGGGCAACAGGACGAATACCATCCTTCAGTCGGCATTCTTCAAGATTGCAAACGTGATCCCGTACGATCTGGCTGTAGAGCAGATGAAGAAATTCATCATCAAGAGCTATGGCAAGAAGGGTGAAGACGTAGTCAATAAGAACTTCGCCGCAGTGGATCGAGGTGGCGATGTGGTGGAGATAACGGTGAAACCCGAATGGGCTGACCTGCCCGACGATCCCGTGGTACGCCACGAGGGAGACACGGACTTTGTCCACAATGTGGTACGTCCGATCAACGCACAAGCCGGAGACGACCTCCCTGTATCCGCTTTCCTCGGACGCGAAGACGGTACATGGGATTCAGGAACGGCCGCTTCCGAAAAACGCGGTGTGGCAGCATTCGTTCCTGTATGGGAAGCTGACAACTGCGTACAGTGCAACCAGTGTGCCTACGTTTGTCCTCACGCTACGATTCGTCCGTTCGTCCTCACCAAGGAAGAAGAGGAGAAAACCGGCGTTAAGGTGCTCAAGGCTGTCGGAAAACAGTTCCCCGACATGGGTTTCCGCATCCAGGTGAACGTAATGGATTGTCTCGGCTGTAGCAACTGTGTGGATGTATGTCCGGGCAATAAGAATGGCAAGGCTCTGACCATGCAGCCTATCGAGGAGCAGTACGAAGAACAAAAGAACTGGGATAAGATGATCTCCGGCGTGACCAGCAAGGCACACTTGGTGGACATCGCGGCCAATGTGAAAAACTCGCAGTTTGCTACCCCGCTCTTTGAGTTCTCGGGCGCATGCGCCGGTTGTGGTGAGACTCCCTATGTGAAGCTGATCACCCAGCTCTATGGAGACCGCCAGACGGTGGCTAACGCTACAGGCTGTTCTTCCATCTACTCTGCTTCGGCTCCTTCTACTCCTTACACGAAGAACGAGCGCGGCGAAGGCCCGGCATGGGCCAATTCATTGTTCGAGGACAATGCAGAGTTTGGTCTCGGTATGCACTTGGCATATAAGAAGATGCGTCGTCGCCTTGTGAATCTTGCAGAAGAAGCTCAGCAGTCTCCCTGCTGCTCGGACGAGCTGAAAGCTCTCTTGAGAGAATGGGTAGAAAAGCGTCAGGATGCTGCCGCCAGCAAAGTTCTTGCCGATAAGATCAAACCTCTTGTCGCTGCTTGTGATTGTGATATCTGCAAGAGAATCGGCCGTGTCGATTCATTCTTCATCAAGCGTGCACAGTGGATCATAGGTGGAGACGGTTGGGCATACGATATTGGTTTCGGTGGTTTGGATCACGTGATTGCCACCGGCATGAATGTGAATATCCTCGTTCTCGATACAGAGGTTTATTCCAATACGGGAGGACAGTCGTCCAAGAGTACTCCGATCGGAGCTATAGCCAAGTTTGCTGCAGCCGGTAAGCGTATCAGGAAGAAAGACCTCGGCATGATTGCTGCTACCTACGGCTATGTCTATGTAGCACAAGTGTCTATCGGAGCCAATCCGGCACAGACTCTCAAAGCTATCCGCGAAGCGGAAGCCTACGACGGGCCTTCTATCGTTATCGCCTACTCGCCCTGTATCTCACACGGTATCAAGAGCGGTATGGGCAAGACTCAGGCCGAAGGTAAGAGAGCCGTTGAGTGTGGCTACTGGCACCTCTGGCGCTACAATCCCGAACTCGAGAAAGAGGGCAAGAATCCATTCCAGATGGATAGCAAAGAACCGAACTGGAGCGAATTCAAGAACTTCCTCAAAGGCGAAGTCCGCTATGCTTCGCTGTACAAGGAATTCCCCGAGGATGCCGAACAGCTTTTCGACGCTGCGTTCGAAAATGCCCAATGGCGCTATCGTAACTACATGCGTATGAGTGCGGCAGACTGGTCATTGCCTCTCGGTGTTCAGGACATCAAGGAAGAGAAAGACCGCGAGAACTAAGCGTATAAAATACGTCCTCATAACAAAATCGAGGCTGTGCAGCAAGGATTCCATCCTTAGCGACACAGCCTCTACTGTTTCTACACGTATTCATTTGTTTCTGCTCAAACTGCAGCCTCAGTTCTCTTCTCTTGTTTTTTCTCCTCTTGCCGATTTCAGGAAAGATATTGGGAGTGCCTCGCGAAAAGTGTGTATTGGCAGAGTGCCGTGTGCTGCAATATGAAAAGATAGCCCTGTAAAGCGATTTGTACAGCTCTGTAATCAAGCCTATTCAGAAGGTGGGGGCAATAGATTCTTGCTTTAAGTCGTACAATCGTATAACCCAATCTATTGCTTCAAACAAAGAAATGAAGGGGCTGTGTCAAAATTCATTTTTGGCGCAGCCCCATTTATTTTGGTTTGGGGTTGGTTAAGCCACCGGTTTTAGCCTTTGAGGGATATTTTTGTGTCTTTCGAGGAGGTAGAAGCGTATGAGGCCGAGATTGAAGGTTGATATAGGTGTTTTCAGAGTGTTTTTCTCCTTTCGAGCAACCTTAGCACATAGTTTCTTCAGATTAAAGGCCATAGCTAGAAAGGCGAAGTCCATCTTTACCAGCTCTAAACCCATATGTCTGAAACGGCGATACCCCATGTTGGCCTTGAATTGCCCGTAGACTGCCTCCGGCTCAATACATCGTCGCTTGCGGTGCTCTAACCCTTGCTCAGAAGTAAGCCGATCTCTAGCCTGAGCTTTGTATGCATTGAGGCGATGATTCACTTCAATAATCCTGTTGCCCTTGGCCTTAAAGCATAATCCTCTCAGCGGACAATCTGTGCAATTCTCTGCCGGATGGAAGGGATTGGGTTTGTAGCGCGGGCGTTGCTCCAGATGAAAACGATTGTACTTGACATAAGCCTGACAATCAAGTTGCTGCATCAAATGATAGTTTTCCTCCGAACCGTAGCCTGCATCGGCCACTACAGTTTGTGGGTAATGTCCATAACGCTCCTGTATTGAGGATAGAAAGGCTGGGAAGGTCAGTGTATCGGTGGGGTTGGGGAAGAAGTCAAAGGCCGTGATGAATTTTTCATTGGTGGCTACCTGCAGATTGTATCCGGGCTTAGTCCGGCCGTTGTTCATCGCATCCTCCTTCATGCGCATAAACGTCGCATCGGGATCGGTCTTAGACATCGAATTACGTGTCCCGGTTCTCTTCAAGCGGGCATTGTAATGAGCCAATTTAGTGCGATGTTCGTTCAGTTCTTTGAGTTGCCTCTTACGCCTCTGCGTACCTCTGCCTTTTCTTCTTTACTCTTAGCCTCTGCTTGCTTGATCTCGAGTGAGGTATTCAGCTCTTGGGCTATCTCGCCCAGAAGTTCCGGAGAAAGCTCGACAACCTCTTCAAGGGACTCTTGATCTTGGGCGATGACATCGTCCACCTGCTCAAGCAACACCTTAATTTTCTCTTCAAGTTTAGCCTTATTACGCTCGACACTCTTGCGTCAGACAAAGGTGTATTTAGTCATCCCTTAAAAAGCATTTGCAAGTGAGAAGTCATTCATCGATGGTCTCTCGCTTAGCTTTTCGCTTATTATTTTGAGCAGGTGCAAAAGAGCCTTCATGGCTCTTTTGAAGTTGTAAGCAGCAGCTGCCAATAGTATGTTCACAGCATCCCCTGCCACTCCCTTGTAAAAGTTGCGGTTTAAACGATGATCTGATTTCAAGTGTCCAATGGTAGGTTCTATGCCTGCTCGCTTGCAGAATAGTTTGTGTTTCTTGCGCTTCTGATACCTGCTATCTGAGGGCTTGGGAACATCCGGTATTAAAATCTGAGTGCCATTAACCTCTTTCTTACCCC
>NZ_JRAT01000030.1:0-25562 GCF_000765945.1 Porphyromonas gulae | reverse complement strand
ATAAAATCACGGTTAAAAGGAAAGAGTCCGGTGCAATACCGAACTCTTTCTATAACCGGATAATGTTTAACCTGTCCAACTTTTTGGGTGCACTTCACAAATCTTTTTGGTTGGGGGGCTTACTAAAACGAAATCTGACGAAATCCAACTTATTTACTAGGATTGCAAGATCTATTGAGTATCATCTCAAAAGTTTAGCGGACAGCAATAAAATTATTCTGCAAGCGAGCAGGCATTGAACCAACCATTGGACATTTGAAATCAGATCATCGTTTAGTCTGCAACTTTTACAAGGGATTGATAGGGGATGCTATCAACATCCTACTGGCTGCAGCTGCCTATAATTTCAAAAGAGCCATGAAAGCTCTTTGGCTCATGATCAAAATAATAAGTGAGAAACCATTTGATAATTGCATCTGGCTTAAAGGGCGTTTTTAAGGGACGACCAGGTAAGTTGTACTATGCATTAGCCAAAACACCATTGAGCCTACCCATACAGAAAACTAAGTCGGCTTTGACTCCGTTGCTGCAGGACTGGAAAAATAAAGCGTACTCCGCTTCGGAATCAGCTTCTGGTCTATTTTCTTTCTCGCTTTTTATGGCTGATTAGGTGTTTATCCCACTTGAAGGCGTCACGAATAAAAAAGAAAAACACAGCGAATTTCGATTCGCTGTGTTTTTACGATAGTTATACCTGAAAAGGGTCATGCCTATCAGATATAAGGGTACTCAAATTAGATAGCCAGCTTGATGCTCTTAGTACCTACACGGAGAATATACATACCCTTCTGAGGAGCTGCAATCGTTTCGCTAACGCCGGTGTAAACAACCTTACCGTTCATGTCGAACAGAGATACTTGACGACCATTAGCTCCCGCTACATAGATAACGCCATTCTGAACATAAGCATTAGCCTTGTCGTTGGTGAGAACAGCCTCAACACCTTCACCCTTGCTCAAATGAACAACGATATAGAAGTTGTAATTTAAGGAAGGAACTTCTTGATGAAGAGATGCGAACGGTGGTAAAGTTTCTCCGTCTTCTGAGAGAGAAATCAAATCTCCATAACCGTCAATTGCAGGACCCGGGTCGCATCCGAGAGGATATCCTCCATTAGTGTTGGCAATGTAACCGATCGTGTATGTCTTACCGGCTTCAATCTTTACACCTGCCTTAAGAGCAAGATTGTTGATCTGCCCCATTGTCGGAGCGTTTTCTTGTGATTCGCCCAAAACAGTCATGTCATCAGCCCATACAGCAGAAGTGTACTTGCAATCTTCGTATCCGGGGAAGAAATCAACACTTTTGATTTCCCAGCCAACATAGTTTTCGAGATCATCACTGTCAAATTTAGCTGCTGCAGCCATGAGTGCAGGGCCATTTGTTCCAATAGAAGAAACTTGCTCACCCAAATCTCCACAAACTTGGATAGTGGCTTCTTCACGAGGTTGTTGTACAGAATTGTTCTGTACTTTGATTGCGCTCAATGACTGAGCACCGGCAAAACTAACTGCGCCCAAAAGAGCAGCACCAATGAGTAATGCTTTTTTCATTTTTCGTTTGTTTTATTAAGTTATACTTGTTGGACGAAGTGGTAGAAGCCATGGACTTCTGCTACTTCTATTCTCTGTCTTTTCTTAGTTTGTCTTTGTGCCGAAAGCGAAGAAAAAACATATTCATCTTTTTACCGGCACCGACTCCGCAAATATAAGAAATAATTCAAATGGAGCTTCACTCTCCTCACAATATTGTTTTACGAACCATATTTATGTGTTAGATTATCCGTGTTTGATTAGTTTTACACCGGAATTACCGGAATTGACTTGCACATAGAGAGCCAGATGAAGAAACTTTTCCCATTATTACTCATATTGTCGATTTTTGTCGGATGTGGTAAAAAAGAAAAACACTCTGTAACTGAAATCGCCCGAGAGAAAAAGCGTATCGCAGCATTGCTGTACGAAAAAGAACTCTCCGCTGACTCTGTCAAAGAGCTTTATGAGAACAGCGTACAGGACAAGAATCTCGTGGGACAAATGCTATTCGCGATCGAGGTCGGCAAACGGATGCGCAATATATCCCAATACACAGAAGCAATGCTATATCACCAAAAAGGGTTGAACGCTGCATTGGCTCTAAGGGATACCATCGTAGCCGTACAGGCATGGAACCACCTTGGAACGGATAGTCGTCGTATCGGTGCTTTCGCTGAAGCTTCGGACTATCATTACAAGGCTCTCTCCCTGATAGAATCTTTTAGCGGGAACCAGAATAAGACTGCTATCAAAGCCAGATCGGCAGCCCTGAACGGCATTGGCAATATCAATCTTGAGTTAGGATACCATGATGAAGCCGAAAAGAATTTCCTGGAAGCACTGCGAGGAGAGAAAGAACTCGAGAGTTCTCTCGGGCAAGCTATCAACTATGCGAACCTCGGACGTATCTATCGACAACGCAAAGAATACGACAAAGCACGTACCTACTTCCTTCTGTCTCTGGAGCAGAACAATATGGCGGAGAATCTGATGGGTATCGGACTCTGTAGTATCAATCTCGGAGAAGTAGACGAAGAAAAAGGGGATTATCAAAAGGCTTTACAAGAGTATGCTACGGCGTACAAACTGATGGAGCAGTTGTCCGATCGATGGCATTGGTTGAACTCCTGTATCCCGATGGCACGTATCAATCTTAAACAGGGGAACGAAAAGCTCTACCAGCATTTCATTTCTTTGGCCGAAGAGACTGCGAAAGAAATTAATTCGACTTCGCATCTGATAGAAATATACAACCTCCAATACGAGAACCTTAAGCGTAAAAAGGAATACAAACAAGCCCTCGAATCATTCCGTCTTAGCAAGACGTTGAGCGACAGTATGTCCATTGCGCACAAGGTCAGCAGCATACAAGAGACGCGATTCAACTACGAACGCAACAAGTCCCAAAAAGAGCTTGAAGAAATACAACAGGTAAGCAAGGCAAAACAAGAGAAATCTAAGTTTATCCTCTTGAGTACTCTTTTTGCCCTTTTCATCTCGATTCTTTTGATTTCTGTTCTGACATATGCATACCGTCAGGGTAAGAAGCACAACAAACTGATCAAAGAGACGGATAAGCTTCGCTCCAGCTTTTTCACCGGCATTACACACGAATTTCGTACGCCGATCACCGTCATACAAGGCTTGAATGAGAAAATGAGGTCGAGTCCTGATCTCCAAGCATCGGACAGAGCCGAACTGCACAAGATAATAGACAGACAAAGTAGCCATATGCTGAATTTGGTGAATCAGCTGTTGGATATTTGCAAGATCAGAAGCGGAATATCCACACCCGAATGGCGCAATGGCGACATCGTCTCCTTCGTACAGATTCTCATCGATTCATTTACTCCATACGCACAAGCTCAGGACATAACTTTGGAACTGCAAGCTGAGAGCAAACCTATTGTCGTGGACTTCATCCCCTCCTACTTGCAAAAGATCATATCCAATCTTTTGTCCAATGCCATCAAGTATTCTTTTGCCGGAGGGAGAGTGGTCATATCTCTGGCAAAAACCAAGAATGAGAAAAATCTGATCATACGCGTTGCAGACAACGGTATAGGAATAGATAAAACCGATCAGGCTCATATCTTCGACATCTTCTATCGAGGACAGTCTGCTACCGAAAAGCATGGATCGGGTGTCGGACTCTCGTTTACCAATATACTGGTCGAAAACCTTCGTGGTACGATCAAAGTAGAAAGCCAGCCCGGGAAAGGAAGTGCCTTCACCATCAGTATCCCTACACAGAACCAGTCCTCTTCGGCAGAGATTCTTCCTTGGCTACACTCCTCCGATGACATTGTCATGCCTGTCCACGTCGAGTCCGATGACTCGGCGACATCTCAGGTGGCAGCGGCTCCGAATCATCGCTTCGAGGACGAACGTCCGACCATACTGCTCGTCGAGGACAATAAGGATATCAACCTGCTCGTCAAACTCCTCCTTTGCGATCGCTTCAATGTGCTATCTGCCGCAAACGGAAAAGAGGGTATAGCCCTCGCTACCGAGCATATTCCCGACATCATCATTACGGACATTATGATGCCGATGATGGATGGGATAGAAATGACGATCCGGATGAAACAATCGCCTCTGCTCTGCCATATTCCCATTGTCGCTTTGACGGCCAAGAGTACCGAGCAGGACAGATTGGAGGGAATCAAAAGCGGTGTAGCCTCTTATCTGTGCAAGCCATTCTCTCCGGAGGAACTTCTGGTGCAGATCGAGCAGCTTCTGAAAGACCGTGAGTCGCTCAAGAAGTTCTATATGCAAAAACTCATGCTGGATCGGAAGCCGGAGGAGGAGGAACCTCAACCGATAGACGACAGCAGCATGCAGTTCCTCCTTGCTGCCAAGGATGCAGTGTCCGGTGGGGTCAAACAGAATCCAGACTTTTCCGCTCAGGACTTGGCCGAAAAAATGTGCATGAGTCCATCCCAGCTCAACAGAAAGCTCACGAGTGTCGTAGGTTGCTCCGCCATCGGCTATATCCAGCAGATCAAGATAAAATTGGCCTGCAAGCTTCTTGCCGATGAGAGCAAAAACATCTCCGACATCAGCATTGAGGCAGGCTTTTCGGATCCGGCTTACTTCTCTCGCACTTTCAAACGCTACATGAACTGCTCTCCCTCCCAATACCGGCAAAAGCTTATGGCCATGCCGAAGAGCAATACCGAGACGACTTGACCCCTTATAGCAAAAGGAGCTTTACGCAAGGGTGATCCTTGTCATACAGCTCCTTTGAGCGAATTTCGATTAGGTGCTACATCATCGAATCACGACTTTCCTCACAAAGGCTCCCTGATCCGTATTCACTTTAAGCAGGTATGTCCCTTGGGTCAAAGATGCGACACCCATTTCCACCTTGTCGCCACTCACGGCACACTCACGGACAAGCTTACCCTGCAAGTCGTACATGCTCAGATGCGTGATGCCATTGGCCAGAATCACTAACCGGTCCGTTGTCGGATTGGGATAGACTGCCACCTGAGCTTCTGTCGAAGGTGTTGCCATCGAGGTGAGAGCCTTGTACGTATAGATATAGTCGAACACAGGAGTAGCCACATCCCCTTCGTAAGAGGAATAAGTCTCTTTCAGCCGCATTGCATTGAATCCGTACATATTAGGCCAGGTCTGTTCCGGCATTGACGGAATGGCAATGACATTTGCGGAGATGGACTTGTCGCTCTCGATGTCTCGCTTGTACACCTTCGTGTCGGTACCGTTAATAGCCAAATATTGTATGCAGATATTGTCCTCATAGGTGTATTCCTCTCTTTTGAGTACCTGCCATGCCTTTCCTTGTTGGACGACGAAGTACTCGGCCTTTACCATATTATCTGCATCGTCATAGCTGTATTCCGTTTTGCCGGCATCTGAATAGGCTGTCCCCATTGCATTGCTCAGCACTTCGCTGACCAACAGACCTTTTTCATTATAGTGATACGTATTCTTTTGGGACTCTGCCCCGAAAGCAAAAGAAATCCAGTGGGTCAGTCTGCCCTGTGCATCATAATGATATTCCAAGCGTGAGATAGGTGTATTCGGATCCATTACCAGCATGAATACTTCCCTTACGCTCATCTTTCCCTCGGCGTCATAGGTATACTTGAATCGGGTGTCGAGTGCAGGCTCTCCACCACCGAACGAGATATAAAGATCCACATGCGATATTCGGCCGTTGGCATCGTAGTAAATGGAGTCCGTGGATTTTCTTACCCCTTTGGCTTTTATGTCACGAGCGATATAGCGGTTGTTCTCATCGAAGATAAAGTGGGTATCCGCAGACTGATCTGTGGAGACGGTCGCTGTAAGAAGCCACTCGGCGTTGTCTTTCTGTACACGTTTTGGGGTCGGGAGAGTGCGAACACCTCCGGCAATATCTTCTTTCGAAAAAGGTTTGTAAGAAGAATTGTCCTTGGTTTGGCCCGTGGCTGCAAAGAAAGCTCCGAAGGCAATCAAAGAAATAATAGTCGTTTTTTTCATTTCAATAATGATTATTGGATTGTATGACTTAAGATGGATCGACAATTGCCCCGATCTCTATTGGGTAATTTTTCGGGATAAATATAAATATTAAAGTTTGGAAAAAGACGTTTACGTACAAATAATGAGTGAATATGGAGCTTACGACCGGATTTTAAGTGTCCCTCTTTGTGGCAATGACTCAGGAACTATGATTATGGGGAATACAATACTCTATTACAAATAGCCATTAAAAAAGTCCGGAATACATCATCTCTGTTGGGCCTGTTTACGTGCCAAAATTTTTGCGTTTGTTGCTCCTGAAAACGTGGCGCGAGAATTTTTTGCTTTTGGTTCGGGGAGTAAAAAAATCTCGCGCCAAAACGAAAAAATTCTCACGCCGTTTTTTCAGGATTTAGGCACCACAATCGGAGCGTTTCTGGCTCGTAAACACAAAGCAACAGCTTTGCGGATATTGATCCGGTGGACCGACATCGAAACTCTATGGCTTCATATCGGAGGATAGCCCCTGTCCGAAAGGCCGAAACTCGGTACTATATCGAATACGGATTTATAATTGCTAAACGACAAATTGCCTCTCCTTTTGACCGATGCTTGCACCTTGCTGCTTGGCTATATCGGGAGGCCTTGCAAAAGGCTCATGCCACAGAAGCGCAAAAGCGTGAAACTGATTGTGATTTACGGATTTGTACTATCTTTGCAGACGCTTAATTCGGAATCAAATACTACCATAATAAAGAATCAAGAACAATGGACTCTAAAATCCAGGAACTAACTGACAAAATTTATCGCGAAGGTGTCGAAAAAGGCAACGAACAGGCCGCGAAAATTATCGCTGAGGCTGAGGCCAAAAGCGCAGAGACGATCAATAATGCCAAGGCTGAGGCCGAGCGCATTGTAAGCGATGCAAAGAAGAAGGCAACTGAATTTCAGCAGAATACGGAATCCGAACTGAAGCTTTATGCCGGTCAGATGCTGGAGTCGCTCAAGAGTACCATTGTGGATCAGATTACCGGCGAGATCGTGTCGGCTAATGTGAAAGCGGCATCGACCAACCCCGAATTTATGCAGCAGATGATGCTCGATATGGCCAAGAATTGGGCATCGGGCGAAAACATCATTATTTCCACGCAAAACGCCGCTGCCCTTCAATCCTATTTCGAGAGCAACGCCAAAGAATTGCTCAACAATAAGGTGACGGTCAAAGAGGTGAACAATCAACCGGTGGCCTACACCATCCAACCTCAGGATGGCTCTTACAAGATCCAATTCGGCGAGGAAGAGTTCATCAATCTCTTCAAGAGTTTCTTGCGCCCCAGGCTGGTAGAAATGCTTTTCTAAGTCATGGCCAAATATTACGCCACTGTAGCCGGTCTGCCCAACATCACTGTGGAAGATCGGAAATTGCCGTTTACTTCCCTGCAGTTCCTTCAGGAGCTAAGGCCTATCCTGAGTCGTACGGATAACAAGCTCTTCGACCTCCTGCTTTGGGAGCAGGAGAATCGGTTCCTGCTGCGCTATCTGGAAGACAGCGAGAAAGCCAAGGCCGACGAATCCCGGCCGACTCTCTTCTCTTATGATACGCTGGATGGTATCATAGCAGCCTATCGGGAGAAACGTGTCATGCCCCGTATGGATTCGTTGCCGGAGCATTTCCGGACATTCTTGTCCGAAAAGCTGACCGAAATGTTCCGCGAGGAAGAAGAGAGCGAAGAGGGACAGATGTCCCTGTCGGATACCGAAGAAGGCAAAGCACGCCTGCCGATCTCCGACGAAGATCGTCTGGCCATGTACTATTATGAATATGCCATGAAATGCGGCAACGACTTCCTCGAAGAATGGTTTGCCCTGAATCTGCATATCAAGAACATCTTGGCTGCGATCACGTGTCGGAAGCTGGGCTGGAATCCGATCAATTATATTGTCGGTACCGGCGAAATAGAAGACAAATTGCGTACGTCACGGGCTCGTGACTTCGACTTGGGCGAAGAACTGCCTTATCTGTCCACACTCTTTTCTGTCGGTGAGGAGACGGACATTACCAAACGTGAACGTCTGCTCGATGTGATTCGTTGGGAGTGGCTCGAAGAGTCGGTATTCAACCGTGTATTCACCATAGAGCGTTTGCTCTGCTATTATTTGGAACTGGCGATCATCGAGCGTTGGGTGAAGTTGGACGAAAAGACGGGAGAGGAGACTTTCCGCCGCATCGTCAAGACACTCAAACACGAGAGCGCAGAGTCATTGGACGAGTTCAGAAGAAATCAAAAGAAATAAATCAAGATAATGGCTACAAAAGGAGTTGTTAAGGGGATTGTGTCCAACCTCGTGACCGTGGAGGTCGATGGGCCGGTTTCCCAAAATGAAATTTGCTACATCGATGTCAATGGCACCAAGCTGATGAGCGAGGTGATCAAGGTGATCGGCAAGAATGCTTATGTGCAGGTTTTCGAAAGTACCCGCGGTATGCACGTAGGAGATGAGGCAGAGTTTACCGGCAGTATGCTTGAGGTAACGCTCGGCCCCGGTATGCTCTCGAAGAACTACGACGGTTTGCAACACGACTTGGACAAGATGGACGGGATCTTCCTCAAACGAGGCGACTATACTCCCGCTCTCGATGACGACAAGCTGTGGGAATTCAAGCCTCTGTCCAATGTAGGTGACAATGTGATCGCAGGCTCATGGCTCGGAGAGGTGACGGAGAATTTCCAACCGCACAAGATCATGGTGCCTTTCGTTTTCGAAGGCAATTACAAGGTGAAGAGTCTGGCCAAAGCCGGTTCGTACAAAGTGAACGACGTGATCGCTGTGGTAACGGATCAGGACGGGAAAGACCACAATGTAACCATGGTACAGAAGTGGCCGGTGAAGCGTGCCATCACTTGCTATCGCGAGAAGCCGCGTCCTTTCAAGCTGCTCGAAACGGGTATCCGTATCATCGACACTTTCAACCCCATCGTAGAGGGTGGTACGGGATTTATCCCCGGTCCTTTCGGTACGGGTAAGACGGTGCTCCAGCATGCTATCTCGAAGCAGGCGGAAGCCGATATCGTGATCATTGCAGCCTGTGGTGAGCGTGCAAACGAGGTCGTGGAGATCTTTGCGGAATTCCCCCACCTGAACGACCCTCACACGGGACGCAAATTGATGGAGCGTACCATTATTATTGCCAATACGTCGAATATGCCTGTGGCTTCGCGTGAGGCATCCGTATATACGGCCATGACGATAGCCGAGTACTATCGCTCCATGGGACTTCGCGTGCTGATGATGGCAGACTCCACTTCGCGTTGGGCACAGGCTCTGCGTGAGATGTCCAACCGTCTGGAAGAGCTCCCCGGACCGGATGCTTTCCCGATGGACTTGTCGGCTATCGTGGCCAACTTCTATGCTCGTGCAGGATACGTTTACCTGAACAACGGTTCGGCCGGTTCGGTAACGTTCATCGGTACGGTATCTCCCGCCGGTGGTAACCTCAAAGAGCCTGTGACGGAAAACACCAAGAAAGTGGCTCGCTGCTTCTATGCTTTGGAGCAGAATCGTGCCGACCGCAAACGTTATCCGGCTGTAAATCCCATCGACAGTTACTCGAAGTACATCGAATATCCCGAATTCGAGAGCTATATATCGAACCACATCAGTGCAGACTGGACTACTAAGGTGAATGAGCTGAAGATGCGCTTGCATCAGGGTAAAGAAATTGCCGAGCAGATCAATATCCTCGGTGATGATGGTGTACCCGTTAGCTATCACGTAGTCTTCTGGAAAGCAGAGTTGATCGACTTTGTGATCCTTCAGCAAGACGCTTTCGACGATGTCGATTGCAACAGCTCGCTCGAGCGTCAGGAGCTGATGCTCAGCAGAATAACGGACATCTGTCGTACGGAATTCGATTTCGAAGACTTCCTCGAGGTTTCGGACTATTTCAAGCGAATGATCAATACCTTCAAGCAGGTGAACTACTCTCAGTTCAAAAGTGCCGAATTCGACAAATACAATAAAGAGTTGGACGCTATTCTGGCCGAACGCATCAAATAAATTAGATAGTTATGTCAAAACAAGCTTTTCAGAAAATATATACGAAGATTACCAATATCACCAAGGCAACCTGCTCTTTGCGTGCCACCGGTGTGGGTAATGAAGAGTTGGCCACTATCGATGGCCGATTGGCTCAGGTGGTGCGTATTCAGGGCGAAGATGTAACCCTGCAGGTATTTGCCGGTACGGAGGGGATCCCCACCGATGCCGAAGTAATATTCATGGGCAAAGCTCCTACGCTCAAAGTGGGAGATCAGCTGGCCGGCCGTTTCTTCAACGCTTATGGCGAACCTATCGACGGAGGCCCCCAACCGGAAGGAAAAGAAGTGGAGATCGGCGGCCCGTCCGTTAATCCCGTGCGTCGTAAGCAGCCTTCAGAGCTGATCGCTACCGGTATCGCCGGTATCGACCTGAACAATACTTTGGTGACGGGACAGAAGATTCCTTTCTTCGCCGACCCCGACCAGCCGTTCAATCAGGTAATGGCCATGGTAGCCCTCCGAGCCGAGAGTGATAAGATTATCCTCGGTGGAATGGGTATGACCAACGACGACTACTTGTTCTTTAAGAATACATTTAGCAATGCCGGAGCACTCGATCGTATCGTGAGCTTTATCAATACGACGGAAGACCCCTCTGTGGAGCGTATCCTCGTGCCGGACATGGCTTTGGCTGCTGCCGAATACTTTGCCGTTGAGAAGCATGAGAAAGTGCTCGTGCTGCTGACGGACATGACCAACTATGCGGATGCTTTGGCCATCGTATCGAACCGTATGGACCAGATCCCCTCTAAGGACTCTATGCCCGGATCGCTCTATTCGGATTTGGCCAAAATCTACGAAAAGGCAGTACAGTTCCCCGATGGCGGTTCTATCACGATTATCGCCGTGACCACTCTTTCCGGAGGAGACATTACGCACGCTGTGCCGGACAACACCGGTTATATCACGGAGGGTCAGCTCTATCTCCGTCGCGACAGCAACGTGGGTAAGGTCATCGTAGACCCCTTCCGAAGCCTCTCCCGTTTGAAGCAGCTCGTTATCGGCAAGAAGACGCGCGAAGACCACCCTCAGGTGATGAACGCGGCCGTTCGTCTATTCTCCGATGCAGCCAACGCTCAGACCAAGATGGAGAATGGTTTCGACCTTACGGACTACGACAATCGTGCGCTCGAATTCGCCAATGACTACTCTCGTCAGCTCTTGGCCATAGACGTAAACGTGAATACGACAGAGATGCTCGACACGGCATGGGAGCTATTCTCTAAGCACTTCAAACCGACCGAAGTGAATATCAAGCAGCAGCTTGTGGACACTTACTGGAAGAAATAATAAGCTTGCGATACAATGGCTATTAAGTTTCAATACAACAAAACCTCTCTCCAGCAGCAAGAAAAGCAGCTTAAGATGCGAGAGCGTACCTTGCCCACGATCAAAAGCAAGGAGAGCGCACTGCGTCTGGAGGTGAAGCGGACGAAGGATGAGGTGGAGCGATTGGAACGCCAACTGGAAGAAGAGATCGTAGGCTACCAAAGCATGGTAAGCCTGTGGAACGAATTCAAGCCTGATCTGATCAGCGTGGAGGGTGTCAAGCTCTCGGCGAAGAAGGTGGCAGGTGTGGTCGTTCCCGTACTGGACGATATTTCTTACACCATCAAGCCATTCAGTTTGTTCAATGCCCCGTCATGGTTTGCCGAAGGCATTGACCTGCTGAAGAACTTGGCCCACACCGGAATCGAGGCTGAGTTCCTCGGTCTGAAGTTGGAGTTCCTCGAATATGCACGCAAGAAGACTACACAGAAGGTGAATCTTTTCGAGAAAGTGCAGATCCCCGGCTACAAAGACGCCATACGCAAGATCAAACGCTATCTGGAGGATGAAGAGAGTTTGTCCAAATCCTCTCAGAAGATTATGCGTGCCAATATGGAGAAACGTAATAAAGAAGAGGAGGTGATGGCATGATTACCGCAATGAACAAATACCTTTTCCTGATTTATCACCGTGAGTACGAAACCTTCCTCGAGAAGTTGCGTACGATCGGAGTGGTACACATTCGGGAAACCAAGGCTACAAAAGATGTGGCGGAATTGCAGGAACTCCTCAATCTACGTAAAGAGATTGCCCAGACCAAGCGCATGCTCGCTTCGTACAAGAGCGAAAATGCTCCCGCCGAACAAACCCTGAGCCTTGGATCTCAAGCTGACGGTGAGGCGGCTATGCAGGACGCTCAAGCTCTTTTCGCAGAAGAGACTCGTCTGAAAAGTGCTATCCACTCTAAGAAGCGGGAAGTGGAGCATATGGAGGTTTGGGGACAGTTTGACTTCGCCTCCATCGAAAGACTACGGAAGGCGGGCTACGAGGTGAACTTTTACTCTTCTTCCTCTTCGGGATACAAAACGGAATGGGAGGAAAAGTTCGGGGCTGTGCCTATCAATACCGTACGCTCCACTGTTCATTTTATCACCATTGGTCACAATCAGGATGCCAAGCCCGATGCCGAGCGAATCAAACTGCCTGATCATGATCTGGCCACACTCCGTCAGCAGCAGGAGGAGCTGGAGGCCCAATTGGAGGCGAATGCGAAGGACAAGACCGCGTTTGCAGACAATCGAATGGCCGAGCTGACTGCGTATGACAAACTTTTGTCGGATAAGTTCGCCTTTACCAGTGCCATGGTACAAGCCGAAGGGCAAGCAGACGACAAGCTGATGCTGCTCGAAGGCTGGGTGCCTGTGTCGGACGCTTCGACCATGGAGCAGGCATTGGCCGGAGAAGGCTACTATGTAGAGCAGATGCAGATAGAAGAAGGAGACAAGGTGCCCATCAAGCTGAAGAACAATTTCTTCGCGCGGCTCTTCGAACCTATCACGAAGATGTATTCTCTGCCTAACTACGGAGAGCTGGATCCCACACCATTCCTTGCGCCGTTTTTTATGCTCTTCTTCGGGCTTTGCTTCGGCGACGGAGGCTATGGCTTGCTTATTCTGCTCGCTTCTACCCTCTTCAAGGGGAAGGCCGGCAAGGATTTGAAGCCGATACTCACTCTTTTCCAATGGTTGGGAGGGGCTACGACGATAATCGGTCTGCTCACCGGTTCGTTCTTCGGTATAGCATTAGCCGAAGTACCGCAGTTGGCAAGCATCAAGAAGTACTTCCTGAATCAGGACAATCTGATGACTTTGTCCGTTGTCATCGGTCTGATACAAATCATTTATGCCAAGGTTTTGGCCGGTATCAAGATCAAAATTCAACGCGGAGTGAAGTATAGCTTGGCTACGTTCGCGTGGGCAGTCATTATCACGGCGGTGATATTGGCATTCACTTTGCCTATGATAGCACCGAAGGTGCCGGAAGCGGTGATCAACGTCATGTTCGGCATTGCTGTTGCCGGAGGTTTGGTCGCGTTCTTCTACAACTCACCGGGCAAGAATCCGTTTGTCAATTTCGGTAGCGGCTTGTGGACGGCTTATAACACAGCATCAGGACTTTTGGGCGATACGCTCTCATACATCCGACTGTTTGCGATCGGACTCACGGGTTCTATCCTCGGTGGCGTATTCAATACGTTGGCTACAGATATGACTGCTTCGATGAGTATTGTACCTCGGATCATCGTGATGCTGATCATTTTGCTGATCGGTCATGGCCTGAACTTCGGTCTTACGATGATCAGTTCCCTTGTTCACCCCATTCGTTTGACATTCGTAGAGTTCTATAAGAACAGCGAATTTGAGGGAGGAGGCAACCAATACACACCGTTCAAACGCTCCTAAATCATAAAAGAACAATTCAAAAAATCATAACAACTAAACAACACAAAAGTATTATGGAACAAATGTTAGCTTATCTCGGTATTGCATTGATGGTTGCATTGACCGGTATCGGAAGTGCCATCGGCGTAACGATCTGCGGTAACACTACTGTTGGCGCAATGAAGAAGAACCCCGATTCATTGGGTCTCTACATCGGTCTTAGCGCACTTCCCAGTTCACAGGGTCTCTACGGCTTCGTGGGCTTCTTTATGGCTTCCGGATTGATCACCAAATTGGTTGCAGCCAATGCTCTTACGCTGCTTGCAGGTTGGGCTATTTTCTTCGCCGGTTTGGCATTGGGTGTAGTAGGTCTGATGTCTGCTATTCGTCAAGCACAGGTATGCGCCAATGGTATCCAAGCTATCGGCGGTGGTCACAACGTATTCGGTGCTACCATGGTGATGGCTGTGTTCCCGGAGCTTTATGCTATCTTGGCACTTCTCGTGTCTATCCTGATCTTCGGTAGCGTTCCCGGCATGGTCGGAGCTTAATCCGAAGGAGGGTCTCAGTCCATACGAACAGTACTGTTGGCAAGTAAGGCCTAAAACAGCAAGAATCGTTTCTCATAGGCCTTGGCCTAAGGAACAAACACCAAGGGGTGTGCCGGAACGTAATGTTTCTGCACACCCTTTTTCTTTATGGAGAGGTGAATTCGATCCATCGTAACCTTGGCAATACGTCCCAAAAATTCTGTAATTGCGGTCTGTGTCTTCTGAAGCAGGTGGAGCCGGAATTTTTTCGTTCCGGCGCGTAAATTTTTTGCTTCTCGCGCCACAATCGAAAAGGTTACGCGCCACATTTCTGGGAGTAGCAAACAGGAAAATTTTGGTGCCGGGAAGGATCTTGAAATCCCTCATAGACCCTCTCTGCACTTAGATCCAGCCTGCATTATGAAAGACTGGTGTATGGTTCATGTCGTTAGCTTATACATCGAATAGAGATTCGGATCCGAACCTGATCGTCGCATAAGGCCGTTTTCCGAAGAAGCTATTTGAAGACGCAGCTCGCCTTTTGATTCGATCGTCCCGTTATCGTCAGGGTGTCATTTGCTCGTTTTATGGCTTTTTGTGTATTTTTGCACAGGATATGTGTTTTTGTGCATATATGGTCGAACAGAATTTCATCAGACTTTATCAGAGTAGTTTTCGGGAGCATTGGTCACTTCCGGCACTAACCAACTACGATACAGGGGAAAGTTATACATATGGCGAGATGGCTGCCGATATTGCTCGCAGACATCTGCTCTTTGAGCGTATTGGAATCAAGCAGGGCGACAAGGTGGCACTCCTTGGCAAAGACTCAGCCGAGTGGTGCATAGTTTTTATGTCTGTCATCACGTATGGAGCGATCATCGTTCCCATCTTGCCGGATTTCAATGCTATTGATGCCGCAAGTATTGTAACTCATTCCGACGCCAAGTATCTTTTTGTCTCGGACAAAATATGGGAGACGATGGATCCGGCTCAGCTTCCCCTATTGAGCGGAGTTGTTTCCATTCGTGATTATACCGTCTTTTTGGATCGTACCGAAGGGGGCATCCTCTCTCAAGAGGTGGAGGGATTGGATCGCTCCTTTTCCGAACGCTATCCTTCGGGGTTCGTGGCAGGGGATATTCGCTACGCAGAGATCTCGAATGACGAGCTTATCCTGCTGAATTATACTTCCGGAACGACGGGATTCAGTAAAGGTGTCATGCTGCGTGCCAATAATTTGGCCGGCAATGTGACCTATGTGATGGATCGCGATATTATGTTTCGAGGGGAGACGATCCTTTGTTTTCTTCCCTTGGCGCATACGTATAGCTGCGCGTTCAACTTCCTGACAGCATTGACTATCGGAGTACATGTGTACATTTTGGGCAAAATTCCTTCGCCTGCTACTCTTATCAAGGCTTTTGCTGATGTGCGCCCTTCATTTATAATCGTGGTGCCGCTCATTATAGAGAAACTGTATCACAAGGCGATAGCTCCGAAAATCAAGAAACCGCTGATCAAGTTTTTGCTGACATTGCCTTTCTTGAAACAGATGATCCACAAATCAATTCGGAACAAACTGATCGAATCATTCGGTGGCAACTTCCGACAAGTCATTGTGGGAGGAGCCGCTCTCAATGATGAAGTGGCTCATTTCCTCCATCGGATCGGGTTTCCGCTTACAGTGGGCTATGGTATGACGGAATGCGGGCCTCTGATCAGCTACGAAGATCACAGCCTGTGGCTACCCGGTAGCTGTGGCAAATCGCTCTCGATCATGGAGGTGCGCATCGGTCATTTGCAACAAGAAGGTAGTGGCAATAGTGATGTGGGAGAGATCCAAGTACGCGGAGAGAATGTTTGTCTCGGTTACTATAAGAATACCGAACTGACAGCCGAGCTTTTTACTCCCGATGGGTGGATGCGTACAGGAGATCTCGGTACCATAGATAGCTTAGGAAATATCTTTATCAAAGGCCGGTCCAAGACCATGCTCCTCGGATCAAACGGACAGAACATCTATCCGGAGGAAATAGAATCGAAGATCAACAATTTGTCCTATGTCCTTGAAAGCATCGTCACAGAGCGAGACGGACGCCTGGTCGCGCTTGTCGTTCCCGATAGACAGGCGATAGAACATAAAGGTCTCTCTCTCGAGCAGGCTTGGACGCAAATCGAAAAGAGCCGGGTGGAATTGAATGCCCAAGTAGCCGCATATGAGAAGATAACGGCTTTTATTCGTCATGACGAAGAGTTCGAAAAGACGCCCAAGCGGAGTATCAAACGATTCCTTTATACCTGATCCCGTGGCGCCGTCTGTCATCAGGTAGGAATCAACACGAAATAAACAGCATTTGTCCGTTTTTTTGCTGGTACCGAAAGAAACTGTATATTTGCGCCGTTATAGAACATTAATTACACTTTTAACCCCAAAAGGAAATGAAGAAATTTGTTGCTTTTGCAGCTGTAATCGCAGCTGTATCATTCGCTTCTTGCAACTCTCAGGCTAAGACTGAAGAAGCTGCTGACTCTACGGCTATGGATTCTGCCACTTTGGTAGAAGAGGCAGCTCCTGTAGTTGATACTGCTGCTATGCAGATCGATTCTGCTGCAATGAAGGCTGAAGAAGCTGCTACTGAACAGGCCGCTCAATAATCCAACGGCTATTTAGCATCCCCCGAATCATTTGTGGGGTAAGATATAAGTCTGACTTCAAGAGAGTCGGACTTATGTCTCTTTTTCAGTTATGAACTTCTCGCCTTAGCGAGCTGTTGCAACAAAAAAGGGTATTCGTTATCGGCCTTTCAGAGGCTTTAACGAATACCCTTTTTTGATACTGTCTGTCGATGGAGGCTGTGTACCCCTCCCGGGGCAGGCTGTTATCTCATGTCCTTGAGTTGCTGCTGTAGTTCCTGTCTGGCAAGGAATATACGGCTCTTCACCGTACCCAGAGGGATTCCAAGCGTCTCGGATATTTCATTGTATTTATATCCGCTCACGTACATGGAGAACGGTTGCTTGAGCGTTTCGTTCAGCGATGCGATAGCAGCGGTTATTTCCTTGATGGCCATGGTGCCGTCAGGCGTATCCTCTCCTCCTTCATTGAGTATGGGGACATTGTACGGATCGCTATTCGGATCGATGACTGTTTGCGAACGAACCAGCTTGTGGTAGTTGTTGATGAAGATATTTCGCATGACAGTGAGCACCCACCCTTTGAAGTTGACGTTGTCAACGAATTTGTCTTCATTGTTGAGGACTCGGAGTGTTGTATCTTGGAGCAAATCTTCTGCGTCATCCAGATTGGCAGTCAGAGTCAAGGCAAAATTGCGCATGTTGTCTTGCAGACTCAGAAGTTTTTCGCGAAATTGCACACTATTCATAATAAGCTGTTTCTTTGTTGTTGAAGCCAATGGTTGGAAGATTCGTTCCCTCCTGCCACTGAGACAAAGATAATCGAATAGGTGAGATTCATTAATAAACAGCGTATTAAGTACAATAGATGGTATCAATGATATGAAAAGAAACGATCCACGGAAAGAGCGGAAAGGTTTTCGCAAAGGCTTTGTGGAAAAGCTCCCGACGACCTTGTCCGATATATCTTACTACGCCTCTTACTATCAGGAAAATGCACTGGTGAGTAAGGTGCTAAAGTGTTGCCGACTTATCGGCCGGTTTGGCACCACACAAGTGCTGACGCTTTATTATATGTTGCAGGCCAGGGAGATGACAATGAAAGAGAAGTTGCTTCTTGCAGGAGCTCTGGGCTACTTTCTCTTACCGATCGACCTCATTCCTGATTTTGCCATGCCATTTATCGGTTTTACGGACGACCTTGCTGTCACGTCCATTGTGCTGAGGATTTTGAGTCGCCATATCACTCCGGCCATTCGCGAAAAGGCTCGCTTGCGTGCTGCCGCTATCTTTGAGGATTGATAGAAAAGGAACTCTCCCGAATTAAGGCCTGCCACTGATTATTGGCAGGCTTTTCTTTTTTTATTCTTTTCCTTTTTGTTCGGTTGCAAAGTTCTCTTTGCGGTATCGCAGCAAACGAAAAGATTATTAGGCTTTTAGTGGGAAAAAGGTGTATTTTTGTACGGCTAAGAAAAAGACGTATAATTAATCCTTAGTAATAACGAGAAGAAATGGAAATTGTAAAGATTATTGGCAGGGAGATCCTCGATTCCAGAGGTAATCCGACAGTCGAGGTAGATGTGCACCTGGCCTGTGGCATAATAGGACGCGCTGCAGTACCCAGCGGAGCCTCCACCGGTGAAAACGAAGCTATCGAGCTTCGCGACCAGGACAAAGGTCGCTACTGTGGCAAAGGTGTTCTCAAGGCTGTTAAGAACGTAAATGAAGTGATAGATCCCGCTCTCTGCGGAATGTCAGTATTGGAGCAAACAGCTATTGACCGCAAGCTCATCGAGCTGGATGGTACGAAAACGAAAAGCAACCTTGGCGCAAATGCTATGCTGGGGGTGTCGTTGGCCGTAGCCAAAGCTGCTGCAGCTTATTTGGATATCCCTCTCTACCGATATATCGGTGGTTCGAATACCTATGTGCTGCCTGTGCCTATGATGAATATTATCAACGGAGGTTCTCACTCTGATGCTCCTATCGCATTTCAGGAGTTCATGATCCGCCCCGTGGGTGCATCATCTTTCCGTGAGGGTTTGCGTATGGGTGCCGAAGTTTTCCATGCACTGAAGAAGGTATTGCACGATCGCGGCCTTAGTACTGCTGTTGGAGACGAAGGCGGTTTTGCTCCTGCCCTGAATGGAACGGAGGATGCTATCGAATCCATCCTCAAGGCTGTGGAAGCTGCCGGATACGCACCCGGTAAGGATATTACCATCGCTATGGACTGCGCATCTTCCGAGTTCTTCAAGGATGGCGTTTACGACTATACCAAGTTTGAAGGTGAAAAGGGTAAAAAACGCTCTATCGATGAGCAGGTAGCTTATCTGACCGAATTGGTTGGCAAGTACCCCATCGACTCTATTGAAGACGGTATGAGCGAAAACGACTGGGAAGGCTGGAAGAAGCTCACGGCTGCCTTGGGTGATAAGGTTCAGCTTGTCGGCGACGACCTCTTCGTTACCAATGTGGAGTTCCTACGCCGTGGTATTGCGGAGAAGTGTGGCAACTCCATCCTTATCAAGGTAAACCAGATCGGTACGCTCACTGAGACGTTGAATGCTATCGAGATGGCACACCGACACGGCTTTACCAGCGTTACATCGCACCGCTCCGGAGAGACGGAAGACACCACGATCGCAGACATTGCTGTAGCAACCAACTCGGGACAGATCAAGACCGGTTCGCTCAGCCGTACCGACCGTATGGCTAAGTACAACCAACTGCTCCGCATCGAAGAGGAGTTAGGTCCTTGCGCTGTTTACGGCTACATGAAAGTGTAAGCGACAAAGTACACAGCAGGGCACATCTTTCGGCCGAATAGAGGAAAGACTGTGCCTCTGCCAAAAAGAATGCCCCCAAAGTTGTGAAGTGCACCCCAAAAGTTAGACATAAAACTTTTGGGGTGCACTTCACAACTTTGGGGGCATTTATATTGCCGACTTATTTAGAAGCGGACACCAAGACCTACAAAGAAGTCATGATTACGCAACGAGGTCTTATCCGGAGCATCCTTCAGCATATTGAGCAATCCATGCTCATATCCAATTTGTACGTAATAACGGTCGTAGCTCAAGGCTGCAGACAGCCCCAAGCCCAAGTCAAAACGGTTATACCCATTATCGCCAAAGGCATCTACAGAAACTGTAACGTCTACAACTTTAGCCTTGACTTTTCCGGCGACACCATATGCGAAATAGGGGCCTGCTTCCAATGAAATAGCCATGTTGTCAGCAAAGCTAAATCTCATACCGGCATTCACCGGTATTTGCAGATAATGCAAGCGGGTTGTCGTTTCACTTAGTTCCGCCTTAGCACCTCTCATCGTATAGACCAATCCGGGGGCGAGGTAGAATCCATCATTGCTAAGAGCAAACTCAGCAGCGGCACCAACACGTAAGCCTACCATCATCTTGTTGTCTACGCTCGTGTTTGCGGCTTTTTGCATTAAGTTACTACCGACAAAGTTAGCATCCAGTCTGAGTGCAGGACGACTCTGAGCACTTGCAAAACCGATTGTCGCGAGCAGCACAGTAGCTGCCAAAATCATTTTCTTCATTTTTTCGTTCTTTTTTGAGTTTTGTTCTACAATGTAACACACTCTCTCGTTCAAAAGTATGTTTTTATACATACCTTCCAACGCACCAAAGATACACAATGAAACGTTTCTATGATTCAAATGGAAGATTTGCTCTTATTAGGTGGAATCTGCAAAACGAGAAAAACGGACAAAATATTGGATGATATAAAATAATTACATACATTTGCACCGCATTTCGAACGAAGAAATGCTTCTAAGGCTGAATCGCTAGCTCAGCAGGTAGAGCACATCCCTTTTAAGGATGGGGTCCTGGGTTCGAACCCCAGGCGATTCACGAAAGAGAAGAGACTGCACCATAGCCATTATGGTACGGTCTCTTTTCTTTTTTGTTTGACAGACTATTAGCGATAGCCTCAGAGCAGAAGTGGTGAAGGGGGGCAGCATTGTATATTATAGAACTTACGCGGACAGGCTGGCGATAGTAGGTGAGTGCAGGTTTGGAGGAAATTGCACGTCCTTTTGTCCAAGCCTCAGGTGGACAAGATTCGCTATCTTTGCGGACAAGAATAATGGGATTTCTCGGTCGAATAGTCTTTTCTCGTGACTTCCCCTTGAATCAAAAACGAAAAACGACAATATGAGTTTGCAATGCGGTATCGTCGGCCTGCCCAATGTGGGGAAATCGACTCTTTTTAATTGCTTGTCCAATGCGAAGGCGCAGTCTGCCAATTTCCCCTTCTGTACCATTGATCCGAATGTCGGCGTGATCACAGTGCCTGATGAGCGACTGAATGTCCTGGCCGATCTGTGCAAACCCCAACGGCTGATCCCGACCACGGTAGAGATTGTGGATATTGCCGGACTTGTCAAAGGTGCCAGCAAGGGCGAAGGGTTGGGGAATAAATTCCTGGCCAATATCCGAGAAACGGATGCGATACTCCACGTACTTCGATGCTTCGATGATGACAATATCACACACGTGGACGGATCCGTAGATCCTGTACGCGACAAGGAAATCATCGAAACCGAGCTACAGCTCAAGGATCTTGAGACGATAGAAAGCCGCATACAGAAAGTGCAGAAACAGGCACAGACCGGAGGAGACAAACAAGCCAAGTTGGCTTATCAGGTCCTTTCCAAATTCAAAGAAGCTCTTGACGAAGGCAGGAATGCTCGCAGCGTCAATTTCGACACCAAAGACGAACAGCAAATAGCACGCGAACTCTTTCTCCTGACGGCCAAACCGGTCATGTACGTTTGCAATGTGGACGAAGCATCTGCTCTCAGTGGCAACAAGTACGTGGAGGCCGTGCGCGAAGCAGTCAAGGACGAAGATGCCGAAATCCTCGTCGTAGCTGCCAAGATAGAGAGCGAGATCGCCGAGCTGGAGACATACGAAGAGCGACAAATGTTTCTCGAAGAGATCGGTCTGAAAGAATCCGGCGTGAGCCGTCTGATCAAAGCCGCTTATCACTTGCTGAATCTCCAAACCTACTTTACGGCCGGGAGCGATGAGGTCAGGGCTTGGACATTCCTCCGCGGGAGCAAAGCTCCTCAGTGTGCCGGTATCATCCACACCGATTTTGAAAAAGGATTTATCCGTGCCGAGGTTATCAAGTACAATGACTTTGTCAGCCTTGGCAGCGAGCAAGCTGTGAAGGAAGCCGGCAAGATGAGCGTCGAAGGGAAAGAATACGTTGTGCAGGATGGCGACATCATGCATTTCCGCTTCAATGTCTGAACCCATTCTTTCGAATCAAGCTCATTCCTTATCTTTCCCTATAACAAAAACACAGTGCGGTATTCGGAATAACCGTATATCCGGCGGAAGAAACATAAACCAAAAGAGCGGGTCGGCTGTTCTTTTGCAAAGTTATGGTTCAGGATTTCAACGAGTATCGAACAAATGCTCCTGCATCCTTACTAAGTAGAAAATAAAACTGCTCAAACAATATGGCGAACAATGGGAATAACAAGAAACCCGGCAAACCGATGCGTTTCAACCCGATATGGCTCTATGCCCCTGTGTTTCTGATATTGGCCACCCTCTTCTTTGTCGATCGGGATATTACATCTCAGAAAGAACTCAGCTGGAATGAGTTTCAGAATATCGCCAAAAAGCAAGCCTTTACGGACATCGTAGTCAATAGGAAAGAGAACACCCTCAAGGCGAGGGTCGATCCGGCCAAGGTCGATTCGGTATTCAAGAAAGGCGACATCCCGCCCTTTCAGGACAGAGGAAATATCTCAGACTACTATATCAACACACAGATACCATCGGTAGACAAATTCTCCGACTTCTACGACCAAAACCAAATTACGGCTAAGGTGAAGTATGAAGACAGTAAGTTCAGCTTCACTTCTATCCTCATTGCATGGGGCCCACTCATCCTTTTGCTCGTTTTCTGGTTTTGGATGATGCGCCGAATGAGTGGTGGCGGTGGAGGAAGTGGCGGTGGCGGCGGTGTCTTCAACGTAGGCAAATCCAAAGCCAAGCTCTATGATAAGACCAATATCCACGTCACATTCAGCGATGTAGCAGGTCTGCATGAAGCCAAGCAGGAGGTGGAAGAGATCGTTCACTTCCTCAAGAATCCGTCCAAATACACCGAACTGGGAGGAAAGATCCCTAAAGGAGCTTTGCTCGTAGGCCCTCCGGGAACGGGTAAGACCCTATTGGCCAAGGCTGTGGCCGGAGAGGCACACGTTCCTTTCTTCTCTTTGTCCGGTTCGGACTTCGTAGAGATGTTTGTCGGTGTAGGAGCCTCCCGTGTTCGCGACCTCTTCAGACAAGCCAAGGAAAAAGCCCCGTGTATCATCTTCATCGACGAGATCGACGCCGTAGGACGTGCTCGTGGCAAGGGCAACAACTTCTCCGGCAATGATGAGCGTGAGAATACACTCAACCAGTTGCTTACCGAAATGGATGGCTTCGGATCCAATAGTGGTGTGATCATTCTGGCTGCTACCAACCGTGCCGATGTGTTGGATAGTGCTCTGCTGCGTGCCGGACGTTTCGACCGCCAGATCTATGTGGATCTTCCCGACCTGAACGACCGCAAGGAGATCTTCCTCGTGCACCTCAAGCCATTGAAGACCGACAAAAGCGTGGACGTGGAATTCCTGTCGCGCCAAACGCCCGGCTTCTCCGGAGCAGACATCGCCAACGTTTGTAACGAAGCGGCATTGATCGCTGCTCGAAGCAACAAAAACTTCGTCGACAAGGAAGACTTCATGAATGCCGTGGATCGGATCGTAGGCGGATTGGAGAAAAAGAACAAAATCACCACGGAGGAGGAGCGTCGCAGTATCGCCATTCACGAAGCGGGACACGCTACCATCAGTTGGATGCTACGCTATGCCAATCCTCTCGTCAAGGTCACCATCGTACCGCGTGGCAAGGCACTCGGTGCGGCCTGGTACCTGCCGGAGGAACGTCAGATCACAACAACGGAGGCCCTGCAGGATCAGCTTTGTGCCCTTTTGGGTGGACGTGCTGCCGAAGATCTCTTCCTCGGACGTGTATCCACCGGTGCTGCCAATGACTTGGAGCGCGTTACGAAGTTGGCTTATGCTATGGTTACCTATTATGGCATGAGCGACAAGCTGCCCAACATCAACTACTACGAAATGCAGAATGACGGCTGGAATCTGACAAAGCCGTACAGCGATACTACGGCCGAGGTTATCGATGCCGAAGTAAACAGAATAATATCCGAACAATACGAACGCGCCAAGAGTATTCTTCGCGAGCATGAAGCCGGACACCACGAACTGGCAGATCTGCTACTCAAGCGCGAAGTGATTCTGGCCGATGACGTAGAGCGGATATTTGGCAAACGCCCATGGGCTTCGCGTACAGAAGAGTTGCTGGGGCTGAATGCACCGGCTACCGCCACAGAAGAAACAACAGTGGATGCCGAAACGTCCATTCCCGTCGAGGGAGAAGAGAAGACGGAAGAGCATTCCGAATAAAATATAAAGAGACTATCGAGCTTACATTATGAAAGCAGTTTTGATTCGCAGCCTCAGCGGTCTGGTCTATATGGCCCTGATCATCCTTCCCGTTGTACTAAGGGAACCGGCTTTGTTCATAGCGGTTTTTGCCGTTTTCATCGTGTTGGGACTGCGGGAGTTCGCCTCGCTGGTCAATCTGAATCGCACACGTCCCCTTCGGGCATTCATGGACGGACTCTTCGGTGCCTTCCTCTTTGCGGCCATCTTCCTATATGGCAGTGACCGAATGGATGTCACGATATTTATCCCGTATATCTTCTATGTCCTCTACACCATGGTGCGCAGTCTGTATTCGGATCGTCATAAGGCCGGATCGGATAATAGCCGCACTTTCATGGGGCATCTGTATATAGCGGCTACGCTTGGTTTGGGGAGTCTCCTGCTCGTTCCCGAAAGTATCGGGAGGGAGCTGGCCGTCGGACAATCAGCCGACATCAGTCCTCACTACTTCCTCTTCGTTTTTGTCCTGATATGGCTGAACGATACGGGAGCATTCATCGCCGGTTCGCTTTTCGGCAGGCATACCCTCTTTAAGGCTATTTCCCCCAAGAAGACCTGGGAGGGCTTCATCGGAGGATTGCTATTCACCATAGCCGGAGCATTATTGGCCGGTCACTATTCCGGTTCGGACAAGCATCCGGCTGAGCTGGCTCTCTTTGCCCTGCTGGTAACGGCCATGGCCACTTGGGGGGATCTGTATGAGTCCAACCTCAAACGCAATGCAGGAGTGAAGGATTCCGGTCATATCATTCCCGGACATGGAGGCATACTGGACCGGCTGGACAGTGCTTTCTTCGTATTCCCGGCCGTCTATCTTTTCATTCTGATCTTCGGATTGTAAGCATCTTTTCCGGCCATCCGTTCCGATGAGGAAAAGAGACCGGAGGAAGCTCTAAAAACAAGCACCCCCCAAAATGAAGTGCACCCAAAAAGTTGGACAGGTTAAACATTATCCGGTTATAGAAAGAGTTCGGTATTGCACCGGACTCTTTCCTTTTAACCGTGATTTTATT
>NZ_JRAT01000003.1:0-67163 GCF_000765945.1 Porphyromonas gulae | reverse complement strand
CCTCTAGGATGGCAAGGCGTTCAAAGTTGCTTAAATGTTTGCCCATAATGGATACTGGTTGCATCCCGCCAACTGTCAACTTTTTTCAGTACACGTCAGGGGCAACTACCTCATCCGTATTTTTACTGATGTACAGCAAGGTCTGACCTCTGCAATTGACTCCCCCTTACTTTCAGTTTTTGCTATATATAAGGAGGAATTGGAGCCGCCAAAGATAATGAATAAGCCCAAAAGCGTCAAAGTCAAGGATTACGTTCACAATCCGGCGGTTTCAAAAGCTATAAGTTTTGCCCCAAAAACACGTGCCAAAAAAGTTTTCAACAACGAAGAAGTGTTTGGAATGGTTCTAAATAAGCACCCGTAAGGAAGCCGAAAGCAAGACAAAAAAGAAAGGGAAACAGATTTTTTCAGATCGAAAAGCCCTTTTCATTAGTTCGAATAGCAATCTATATATTAAGTGTTTTCGTTTTATATATAAATTGTTTTCAATAAATATATGAATCGGAAATGATTTATATGGAAATTGTAGCTTGAGAAGGGCCAATGTAGGAGCTGAAATAAAAGAGGCACGCACCCGATTCGTGGCCGAATTGGGCGCGTGCCTTATGCTTTTAGAGTATGATAGTGACGTTATTCCATGCTATTCATCATGGGGGTAAGCATCGCCTTCTTGGAAGTATGAGAGACGAGGAGTACAAGACCGTACAGAACTATACAGGGAAGCGGATCCGGTGATGGATGAGTATGGGAGTTGAGTGTAGATATTCATTGTCATTTAATCATTTATCAAAGGGTTTTACAAAGGAGTCAAAGTCTCTATTCGTGTATATAACTGCTTGCTGCATGCAAGTGGCTATCGGCATACAAATGTAGCAAAAAGCTCCATTCGAGGGAATCCAAAACAGATCGGAGGTTTGCTCATATCTCTTAAACTTGCGCAAAATTGCATAGCATGTGTAAAGTTTTGCCGAACAAAAAGAAATGTTTAAGTTTGCATTAGATTATCGCCCTTAGGTGGAAAATACTAAGGCTCGCCACCTCAGTAATGGGGTGGCTTATCTTTTATGATAGTTGTGGAAACAGAAGAAAAACAAAAGGTTATTGTCTACATTGACGGTTTCAACTTTTACTATGGATTGAAATCCACCAAACGGTGGCGGAAATACTATTGGCTTGATATAGTCAAGTTATTTGAAAGTTTCATGCGCCCTAATCAGGAATTGATCGCAGTCAAATATTTTTCAGCCAAGCCTGATGATCTGGAACAGAGTCGCCGTCAGAATGCTTTCTTTCAAGCAAATAAAGAGAATCCGAAATTCCGTTTAATCTTAGGTAAATATCTGAAGAAAGAGATCACCTGTTTTAAGTGTGGGAACATTATTCATACGTATGAAGAGAAAGAAACGGATGTGAGAATTGCGACACAGATTGTTGCAGATGCCTATGAAAAGATTTGCAATGTGGCTATCGTTGTTTCCGCCGACAGTGATATGATTCCGGCTATAGAGCTTGCAACACAGGCGCGACAAAAAGTGTTTGTTTATTTTCCACCCAATCAGTACTCAAGCAATTTAGCTTCAATGGGAATTGGACAACCGACTCAATTGAAACGCTACGAAAGCCGGTTCCGCAACAGCCTTTTCCCTGATACCGTTCACCTTACACTATCCAACTATGACTTGCAAATACCGAAAGAATGGAAAGAGTATCAATGAAATTCGCAAATGGGAAGCTAAAATAATTATGCACTACCGGCTATGACACCTAAAATAATAATAAAGGGAGGTATACCGAACAATTCGGATGCCTCCCTTCCTATTTGGGTATCATCCCTTGCGAGAAAATAAAAAAGCCGTTTCCTGCCCTACGGACAAGTTTGACTACCTTTGCGACCTAAATATAGAATCAGCCGAAATATGAGTGCTTACTCGGAAGAAATAAACGCTCGGCGTACTTTCGCCATTATCAGTCATCCGGATGCGGGGAAAACGACTCTGACGGAAAAACTCTTGCTCTTCGGAGGTGCTATCCATGTGGCAGGAGCGGTCAAAAGCAACAAGATAAAGAAAACGGCTACCAGCGACTGGATGGAGATAGAGCGTCAGCGTGGTATATCGGTGGCAACTTCCGTCATGGGATTCAACTACAAGGATTACAAAATCAACATCCTCGATACGCCCGGCCACCAAGATTTTGCGGAAGATACTTTCCGTACGCTTACAGCTGTGGACAGTGTGATCATCGTCATCGACTGCGCCAAGGGGGTCGAGACGCAGACGCGCAAGCTGATGGAGGTTTGCCGCATGCGCAAGACTCCCGTTATCGTCTTCATCAATAAGCTGGACCGTGAGGGACAGGATCCCTTCGATCTGCTGGACGAGGTGGAGGAAGAGCTTCAGATCCGTGTGCGGCCGCTCTCCTGGCCTATCGATATGGGTGCCCGATTCAAAGGCGTGTACAACATATACGAGGAGGAGCTGAATCTCTTTACCCCGGACAAGCAGCGTATCACGGAGAGCGTGGCTTTCAAGGATCTAAGTTCGTCCGAGTTGGGACAATATATCGGTGAGAGTCAGGCTGATAAGTTGCGTGCGGACATCGAATTGATCGATGGCGTTTATCCACCTTTCGACAAAGAGGAATATCTGGCCGGACAGCTTGCTCCGGTGTTCTTCGGCTCAGCACTCAACAACTTCGGTGTACAGGAGCTGCTGAACTGTTTCGTCGAGATTGCTCCTTCCCCCCAGCCGGTGACTGCCGTGGAGAGGAAAGTGGATCCGCATGAGGAGGGATTTACGGGTTTTGTCTTCAAGATACATGCCAACATGGATCCCAACCATCGCAGCTGTATTGCTTTCGTGAAGATTTGTTCCGGTCGGTTCGAACGAAATACGAACTACAAGCACATCCGCCTCGGCAAACAATTTCGATTCAGCAGTCCTACAGCTTTTATGGCGCAGCGCAAGGAGACGGTGGACGAAGCCTATGCCGGTGATATTATCGGTCTGCCCGATACCGGCAATTTTCAGATTGGGGATACGCTGACAGCCGGCGAAGAGCTTCATTTCCGCGGTTTGCCAAGCTTCTCACCGGAGCTATTCAAGTACATTGAAAATCAGGATCCGATGAAAGCCAAGCAGTTGGCCAAAGGGATCGACCAGCTCATGGGCGAAGGCGTGGCACAGCTATTCACCAACCAGTTCAACGGACGCAAGATTATCGGGACCGTGGGGCAGCTGCAGTTCGAAGTGATCCAATACCGTCTGCTGCATGAATACGGAGCGCAGTGTCGTTGGGAACCGATCAGCCTGTACAAAGCCTGCTGGATAGACAGTGACAAACCGGAGGCTTTGGAGGCTTTCAAGAAGCGAAAATCGCAGTATATGGCGAAAGATATTGCCGGACGAGATGTATATTTGGCGGACTCGGGCTATGTGCTGAACATGGCACAGCAGGATTTTCCCGATATACGTTTCCACTTCACATCCGAGTTTTAGGATGATTGAGACAGGATAAATCGGAAAAACAGATGGACAGGAACAAAAGACGTAAGATCCTGGCGCATGCGATTGCATCCTTGATCCTTGGATTGTTTGTCTTTTTCATTGGCCTCATCCTGATTTGGGCAGGCCTTTTGAGCAGCAAGATGGAGGCTCTCTGGATCGCTATCGGAGCCGTAGGTGCCAGTCTTATAGGAGAGCTGATCCGGAAGAGGAACAATCGCAACGATGCTTCGGGCGAATCCTGACCGATAGGGAGTGGCAGCTGAGCCGGAGAATAATCAATGAGGAGAAGGCAATGACAGGACTACCTTTTTGGACCGGACAGATCATATACGACGTATTGATCAGCCTGATACTCTTGCTGTTCAGTGCTCTGGGCGTGGTCGCAACCCGTATTCCACACTTTTTCCTCCGCTTGTCCAATGCCGTTTTGTATGGTCAGGAGCGAGTCTTTCTGGCCCGTATGCCACGGTATATCAGTTATCGACTTTTCGTCTTTATCGGCCGTATCCAAAGCACGTTGTTGCTCTCGATCTGTTGTTTCCTTATATTGGACGACAAGGGGCAACTCACCGATTTAGATTTGTGGGAAAGTCTTTTTTTCTTGGCTTTGCTCTTCTTCCTGTTCTGTTTTTTCTTTTGGCTGTGGAGGATGTTTTATGCCTTGTGGTGCTATTTCTTTGCAGATCGTGAGACTAAGATGATCTGGAGAGGGGGCTACACATTGCTCGAATGGATGTGGGGGATGCTCCTTTTTCCCGTTGCGGTCATCTATCTTTATATGCCACAATTATACTGGCTAAGCTACTTATTACCAGTCATTTTTATACTGTGGAGATTGGTGCTTATCGCTAAAACGATACGATTCTTCTCGATCAGGGAAGTAGGTTTTTTCCACCTTTCTTTGTACCTTTGTGCCCACGAAATTTTACCGTTGGTTTACTTGATTGCCCTATTGGAGTGGTCGGTAAACAATAAAGAGATAATGGCTCTATGGCAGTAAAAGTAAAGAAGATACTCGTTTCACAGCCACAACCCGTAGCGGGTAGGTCGCCTTATTACGATATTGCTCAGAAACATGGCTGTGAGGTCGTGTTTCGTCCTTTCATCCAAGTAGAATCCGTCAGTACCAGAGAATTTCGCAATCAGAAAGTGAATATTTTGGACCATTCGGCCATCATCTTCACTGCACGTACAGCTATCGACCATTTTTTCAGTTTGTGCGAAGAATTGAGAGTCACCGTACCTGAGACGATGAAGTACTTCTGCGTAAGCGAATCGGTAGCAGTGTATCTGCAGAAGCATATCGTCTATCGCAAAAGGAAGATTTTTTTCGGAGCAACGGGCAAACTGGAAGATCTCCTGACGGTTATCAGCAAACATAACAAAGAAACCTACTTCGTCCCCTTGGCTGAGGAGCATAAGCACGACTTGCTGGATATGCTTACGGCCAAAAAGGTAAGTTTCAGTCCGGCCATTATGTATCGTACGGTCAGCAATGATTTCGGACCGGATGAGGCATTGGATCACGATATGATATTATTTTTCAGTCCTTCGGGTATTACGGCCCTGCTGAAAAACTTCCCCAAATTCGAGCAGGGTAAGACCAAGATCGGGGCTTTCGGTCCCACGACAGCCAAGGCCGTCGAAGAAGCAGGTTTGCGGCTCGATCTGTCTGCGCCGACCGAGCAATATCCTTCTATGGCTATGGCATTGGAGGATTACCTCAACGGGAAATGACCTCTCCGGCTACATTCGGCCTATCCAAAAGCGAACGCCTCTATCTTCGCGATGAGATCAATACGGTCTTTGGCGAAGGCAAGGCGTTTGTCGTTTATCCCCTACGCGTAGTCTACCGCTTGGGATCGGAGCATCGGGCTGCATATTCCTCCATGCTGGTGAGCGTAGCGAAGAAAAGGTTTAGGCGAGCCGTGAAGCGCAATAGGGCCAAGCGTTTGGTCAGGGAGGCGTATCGGCTCAACAAACACCTCCTGAACGATGTCCTCCAGGAGAGACAGATCTATGCTACTATTGCATTTATGGTAGTATCGAATGAGCTTCCCGACTTTCGTACAGTGGAGAGAGCGATGCAAAAGAGTCTGATCAGAATTGCCGGAAATATACCTTCATCGGCATTGAAAAGCGAATAAATACCATGCGACTGATCAAGGCTTTTCTCGTGCAACTCTTACTACTCCCCATTTTCTTCTACAAGCGATTTATATCGCCACTTACACCGCCTTCATGCCGGTTTACCCCCTCATGTTCGTCCTATGCCATCGAAGCCTTACGCAAATATGGCCCGGGCAAAGGGCTATGGCTGAGCATCAAGCGTATTCTCCGCTGTCATCCGTGGGGTGGAAGCGGCTATGACCCCGTTCCGTAAAAAGTTTTCTTCACTTAATCTCTGGTATATGGTATTTCTCGACATTCATACCCATTCGTCGGCTCGCAATGATAACGAGATCATTCGAATTCGGAATCTACAACCGAATGAAACCATATCTCCGAATACTTTTTGCTCCATCGGCATTCATCCGTGGAGTGTATCCGAGGATTATAGCGGAGAGTTGGTTGCTGTTCGTGAAGGATTGGGCTGCAGCGAGGTTGTTGCTCTGGGAGAATGTGGGCTGGATAAGGTGTGCAGTACACCGTACGAAAGGCAACGAAAGGCTTTCCTCGATCAAATCGATCTGAGCGAAGAGTTTGGCATACCGGTGTTACTGCACATAGTACGAGCATGGGATGATCTTTTGGCGATCAAAAAGCAGGTAAAGCCTTCACAGCCGTGGATCGTTCATGGTTTTCGGGGAGGAGAAGAACAGGCCTGGCAGCTTATTCATGCGGGTCTATTTCTGAGCTTTGGTTGCCGGTTCAGTCCCGAAGCTCTTCGTCTGTCTTATGAATCCGGTATCGCTCTGCTGGAAACCGATGAGAATATAAAGGATATTCGGGAATGGTATTATGAGGCAGCTGAGTGTATCGGCTGTTCTTTGCAAGAGCTTCAACGCCATACTCTTGCATTGGGGGCAGGCCTATTTCCCCGACTCAGCCTCCATAAGCACTTCGCTTCCGTCCGATAGGGGATCGGGGCCGAAGCGATTTTCACCTTTTGTACCTTTTTCGCACATCATGATCAGAATAAGGATAGAGACGCAAAGATTGGTAAGGCCCAGGAACATGTTGATCATCAACAAGGTTGGAAACTCTCCATCGATAATCTGAAGAAGCCATCGCTGACCGAAAATTGCAGTTAAACCTTCTGCTAAAACCCTTGGGGCAATCGATGCCAGTACCCATAGACCGCTTCTATTCGTGTCATGCAGACGTCTGACCGTTACGGCATAAGCCGGTAACAAGAGGGAAAGATACACCAAGACCTCCACGACCGTGAATATTCTTACAGCAAGATTTGTATCGATCGTATGACGAAAAATGACAGCAAGAGGGATGGCCACTGCCAGCGGTATAATCAAAGCAATGAGATAAAACAGGGTAAAGAACCAGAACTCTTTCCGACGGGCACGGCCCTTGAAGTCGACATATTTGCGGAGACAAAGTATGAACCAACGCATAGTGGTAAAAGATAAGAAAGGGGAGACAATTATTTCATCGGCAAAAATATATCTTTTTGGCGGGTAGATAGAAGCTGCGAATATAAATCTCATATAACGGTGGCCGAGGATTGGCCACGAAAAAGCCTGTCCATGCTTTGCCGATAGGGCATACACGGACAGGCTTTTGTCTTTATGGTCTCTTTGTGGTGAGACTCTGATTATTGCATGATCTTGGCAATAGCCTCTTCGATGTTCTCCATCGGCAGATTGCCCATCGTTTGTGTCGGTATTCCTTTTACCGGTACGAAAAGAACCATCGGAATGCTTCTGACACCGAAAATCCCTGCCAACTCTTTTTCTTTGTCCACATTGATTTTATAGACGGTGAGCTTACCGGCATATTTCTTGGCCACCTCTTCCAATTTGGGCGAAAGGCTGCGGCACGGGCCACACCAGTCGGCATAGAAGTCTATAATAGCAGGCTTATCACCTTTATAGACCCATTCTTGGGGATTGGCTGTGTAATCATATATATGTTCGCGCATGTATTCAGCCGTGATATGGATGATTTTGCCTCCTTTTTCTCCCTTGCTATCGGCAGAGACGGTTTCTTCTTGACGAGTGTCATTCTTGGAAGTACAGGATGCAGTCATTGTCCCCACTGAGAGGAGTAGCAGAGAAGCCAAGAGGATCGCTTTTGTGCAAATGTTCTTTTTCATCTTGTTTCGTTTGAGTTTGTTCTTGTTCTACTTGCTTATAAAAACGAAAAAGCAGCCAAAAAGTTCATTTCCTTTCCGGCCGCTTCCTCAAAAAATACTGCCATCGGCAACTGCCGACACCATATCAGCCTGTGTTTTCAGAGCCGTTTGATAAATGCCCGACGCGTTTTGTGGTGTTTACGTTCGAAGTAGTTCCACTGCATTTGTACGGCCATATTGGTTTCCAATTCGGGATTGCTCTCTGCATACTCCACTCCGTTCTTTTGGAAGATCGGGATCATATCATCGAAGATAAGGGCATTCACACCTTTGTTTTGATACTCCGGCAGTACGCCGATCAGGTAGAGATCGACCACACGAGGTCTACCCTTGAGAGCTTTGAGCAGATGGACGAATCCGAAAGGCCAGAGACTTCCTTTCGCTTTCTTGAGTGCTCGGCTGAGATTGGGCATGGTGATGGAGAAAGCAATCACTTCGTCGTCTTCTTCACGGACGATCACCGTCACGAAGTCGAGCCGCACCATCGGGATATAGATATTGACATAGTAGTCTATTTGAGCTTCGGACAATTCGGAGAAGCCGTAAAGCTGACTATAAGCCTTATTGAGGGTGCGGAATATGCGGTGGGCATAGGGCATGACCTCTTTGCGTGTCCGGAATTTGAGTGTCTTGAGTCCGTACTTTTGGCGTACGATCTCGGAAATGCGACGGTGCTTTTCCGGAATTTCCGATGGTACGAAGATCTTATACTCCTTCCAATCCTGATCTTTGATGAATCCCAGACGCTCAAGCTGTTTGGGGTAATAAGCGTAGTTGTAAATGGTAGCCATCGTACCCAGCTGGTCAAAGCCTTCGATAAGCATCCCTTGGTGGTCCATATCAGTGAATCCCATTGGCCCTTGCAGCATATCCATTCCCTTGGAGCGCGCCCACTCGGATACGGCATGGAAAAGGGCATCTACGACCTCATTGTCGTTGATAAAATCGACGAATCCGAAGCGAGCGTTGTTCTGATTCCAAGTTTCATTCGCACGGTGATTGATCATACCGGCGATGCGTCCCACGATCCGCCCTTCACGATAAGCCAAGAAATAGATGGCTTCGCAGAACTCAAAAGCCGGATTGCGATCTTTGTCCAAGGTCATCATCTCATCATCGATCAGCCCCGGCACGTGGTAGGGATTATTTCTATAGAGATCTATATTGAACTGAACGAATTTCTTCAGTTCGGCTTTGTCCAATACTTCTCTTATTTCTACAGCCATAAAACTTGTGTTTGGTTTACCTAAGTAGTCGAAGGTTACGCCAGATTTCGTACCTTTCACGCACAAATATAACTGAAATAGTTAATCATTATGGATAAAATCCGCATCTACTGTGACAATCTCGATCGCTACGAAGAGTTTCCCCATGGCATATCTTTAGAGCGAGTGGCAGAGCACTTTCAAGACGATTTGGGCTTTCGTCCCTTCAATGCACAAGTCAATCATTGTACCCGAGATCTCGGCTTCAGACTATACGAACCGTCCGATGTCCTGTTCGCCTCTTTTTCGGACGAATCGGGTATGCGGACTTACGTCCGAACGCTCAGCTTCATACTAAGCAAGGCTGTTGCAGACATATTGCCCGGGAGTAAGCTCTTCATCGAGCATTCATTGTCCAACGGCTACTATTGTCAGATCAAGAATGCCCACATCATCACACCCGGAGAGATCGTGCGGATCAAGGAGCGAATGGAGTCGCTTATAGCCGCAGACATACCCTTCCAAGCACATTGCGAGCGCACCGAAGAGGTGGCGGCCATGTTCCGTTCGATGGGTTATCAGGACAAAGCCGATTTGCTGGAGACCAGCGGTATGCCTTATTCGCGTTATTATGATTTGGATGGCTACCCCGATCATTATTATGGTAGCCTCACTCCCTCGACCGGTTATATCGGGCTGTTCGGCTTGGAGCCTTATTTGGACGGAGCCCTTCTGCGTATTCCGAGACGAGACAAGCCGGAGGAGCTGGCACCATTCGTACCCCAACCGATGATGAGGCAGGTATTCGCCGACCACGATCGGCTTTTGGATATTCTGCAAGTGACCCACGTGGGCAGCCTGAACAAGGCTATCGACCGAAACGACATATCCACGATGGTACAAGTGTCGGAAGCTATGCAGGAGAAGCAGATCGCCGCTATAGCTGATGATATAGCACATAAATATAAGGAAGGCGTCAGGGTAGTACTGATATCGGGACCTTCTTCCTCGGGTAAAACCACTTTCTGCAAAAGACTGCAAACGCAGCTCCTGACCAATTATATTCGCCCCTACGGACTTTCGCTTGATGACTATTTCATCAACCGCGAGGATACGCCACGGGATGAATCCGGAGACTATGATTTCGAATCGCTCTACGCATTGGATCTACCTCTTTTCAATAAGGATCTGAAGCAGATGATCGCCGGCGAGGAAGTGAGTCTGCCCACCTATGACTTCACAACCGGCATGAGGGTGTACAAAGGAAATACCATACAGCTGAAAGACGGAGACATCCTAATCCTCGAAGGCATTCATGCACTGAATCCGGAACTGATACCCGGTGTGCCAGAATCAAGTACGTATAAGATCTATGTGAGTGCTCTCACAGCAATAGGATTGGATGCACACAATCGAATCCCCAGTACAGACAACCGACTGATCAGGCGATTGGTGCGTGACTATCGCTATCGCAATTACTCCGGTCTGGATACATTGCGTCGTTGGCAGAGTGTCCGGCGAGGAGAGGAAAAATGGGTATTCCCGTTCCAAGAGAATGCACATGTCATGTTCAATAGTGCTATGCTCTACGAGTTGGCTGTTTTGCGAGCTTATGCGGAGCCGATCTTACAGGCGATCCCTCGTAACGAACCGGAATATGCTGAAGCCCGCAGATTACTACGCTTTTTGAGTAGTTTCCGCATGATACCGGCACGTCTGCTCCCGAACAACTCTCTGATGCGTGAATTCCTCGGAGGAAGCACATTCCACTACTGATGCCGAATCAGGCCCTAATAGCAGGAAACAAACCGAGACTTGGCTAACATTTGAAGACATCGGCTGAGTCATATCTCGGCATATTTTCAGCAAACGAAACGACGTAGTCGGGCTATATAACCGACCTCAATTCATTAAAATACGAACCAAGAGCGAAAGTCATTGGTTCGTATTTTTATTTGTACACCTGATTGAGTATCCGAATCGGACTCATCGGGATGGAGCTTTTTTGCTACTTTTGCAGAGCGATGAAAAAAACCTCATGAATGTATGTCCATATATTGGAGAAAGCTAATTTATCAACGAAAAAACTTTACTCGCAACTCAATGAAAACAGATATGTACTCCGATTCCTATATTACACCTTTGGTCGTAGGTCTATCGTGTCCTGCCTGTATAAGCATATGCCATCGCAGCATGCGGACAAGGGGGGGGTATTCTATGAGGAGTAAGGCCGTATAGTCTTTCGATAGCTCACCTGATACATAAGGCACCCGTCGGATTCAAGGGAAAATCCGACGGGTGCCTCTGTTTTATCCACTCAAGAAAAAGCCTTTGGGGAGTTGCAATTTATATACAAATCATTTTCGATTCATATATTTATTGAAAATCATTTATATACAAAATGAAAACGATTTATATATAAATCGAAAATGATTTGTATATAGATTGTTCATCGAACTAATAAAAAGAGCTCTTCGATCTGAAAAAGGCTGTCATGCGATCCCTTTTCCTTCGAATTCCGATCTCTCAGAAGTGCTTATTTGGAATCATTCCAAACATTTCTTCGTTGTTGAAAACTTTTTTGGCGCATATTTTTCGGTGAATATTCCGTTTTTTTAGTCTCGAAAATGACCCATGCCGAAAGATTTTGCTTTTACCTTATACTCATCTAATAACGAAAGAGAAAACAGGTTGCCGTTCTTCATTCATCCATAGCCGTGACGGTCATTTTTTACTTGTTCTGAGCACTTTTTCCTCTTGATTCTTGGCCGGCCGATCGACGGAATCAGCTACTCTCTATTGATTAAGGAAGGGCTTTTTGTACTTTTGGCTGACAGAAACGATTTATAACTTCCGAAACGATGACGAACTCCAACTCCTTATACGAGAGACTACAGACAGCGGACTCATTCTTTCTGATGGCAGGACCCTGTGCCATAGAGAGCGAAGACATGGCACTGCACATCGCAGAGCGAATAGTAGAGGTGACTTCCCGACTGGGCATCCCCTATATATTCAAGGGATCGTACCGCAAGGCCAACCGCTCGCGTATAGATTCCTTCACTGGCATAGGCGACGAAAAGGCTCTTCGCATTCTCGGCAAGGTAGGCCGGGAGTTCGGTGTTCCGACGGTGACGGACATACATGAGACACACGAAGCGGCTATGGCCGCCGAGTACGTGGACGTACTCCAGATACCGGCTTTCCTCTGCCGACAGACGGATCTGATCGTGGCGGCTGCCCGCACAGGGCGAATCGTCAATGTGAAGAAAGGACAGTTCCTGTCCGGCGAAGCCATGGCTTTCGTGGCAAGAAAGTGCCTGGACAGCGGCAACAGCCAAGTGATTCTGACCGAGCGCGGCAATACCTTCGGCTATACGGATTTGGTGGTGGACTACCGGAATATTCCCACGATGCGTTCGCTGGGCTTTCCCGTGGTAATGGATGTGACCCACTCGCTCCAGCAACCCAATCAGGGTAGTGGCGTGACGGGGGGGAAACCCGAGCTGATAGAGACCATCGCGAAGGCTGCCATAGCCGTAGGTGCGGACGGTCTCTTCATCGAGACTCACCCTGATCCTGCCTCGGCCAAAAGCGATGGAGCCAACATGCTCCGACTGGACCTGCTCGAAGGGCTGCTCACGAGGTTGATGCGCATACGGGCAGCAATCAGGGATTGAGCCTGCAAGCAGCCGTCTTATCGGCCGATCACACACATATTAGGAAGGTGCTGTCGGGAGCCAAAAAGAAATATGATCGAGAAGGAAACGAGGCTTATTCGCTCTTCCTTAGAGATCCCGACATTATATCCCCAACCGGTGAACTCCCCTTTCCATAGCGAGAGTCGCAGCATCCCTCTCTTGGCTGTACATAAATAACTTGTATCTTTGTGCAACTATAAAAAAGAATCAAATACTATTCCCCTTTTATGGAATTAAAAAAGACTACACGTATCGAAAGCGATCTTATCGGAGAACGCGAGATACCCGGCCATATTCTATATGGCGTACAGACGCTGCGTGGTATAGAAAACTTCCCTATCAGCAATTTTCATCTGAACGATTATCCCCTGTTTATCAATGGCTTGGCCATGACGAAATGGGCGGCTGCAGTGGCCAATCATCGCCTCGGTCTGCTGACCGATGCCCAGAAAGACGGCATCGTGAAAGCCTGCAAGGAAATTCTCGAAGGCAAGCACCACGAGCATTTCCCCGTGGATATGATCCAAGGTGGTGCAGGAACGACCACGAATATGAATGCCAACGAGGTGATTTGCAACCGTGCCTTGCAGATCATGGGACACGAGGCAGGCGAGTTTGCCCACCTCTCGCCCAATGATCACGTGAACTGCTCGCAGAGTACCAACGATGCTTATCCGACAGCTATCCACCTCGGCCTTTACGCTACATATCTGAAGTTCCGCCCCCATCTTCTGGATCTCATCGAGTCGCTGCGTGTCAAGAGTCGCGAATTTGCCCATGTACTCAAGATGGGACGTACTCAGCTCGAAGATGCTGTGCCCATGTCTCTGGGACAGACGTTCGGCGGATTTGCTTCCATCTTGCAGGATGAAATCAAAAATCTCGACTTTGCTGCCGAAGAGTTCCTGACCGTGAACATGGGTGCTACGGCTATCGGCACGGGTATCTGCGCTCAGCCGAACTATGCCGAATACTGCATAGAGGCCCTTCGCGAAGTCACCGGCTGGGACATTCGTCTCAGTGCCGATCTGGTGGGAGCTACGAGCGATACTTCCGTGATGGTAGGATATTCGTCTGCTTTGCGCCGTATCTGCGTGAAGGTGAACAAGATTTGCAACGACCTGCGTCTCCTTGCCAGTGGTCCTCGCTGCGGTCTGCACGAATTCAATCTGCCCGCCATGCAGCCGGGATCGTCCATCATGCCGGGTAAGGTGAATCCTGTGATTCCGGAAGTAATGAATCAGATCTGCTACAAGGTGATGGGCAACGACCTGACCGTAACGATGGCAGGCGATGCAGCCCAAATGGAGCTGAACGCTATGGAGCCTGTGATGGCACAGTGCTGCTTCGAAAGCTCGGATCTGCTCATGAACGGATTCGATACGCTGCGTACGCTCTGTATCGATGGCATCACGGCCAACGAGGACGAATGCCGCGGGTATATCCGCAACAGCATCGGTATCGTGACGGCTCTGAATCCGATCATCGGCTACAAGAATTCGACCAAGATCGCCAAGGAAGCGATGGAAACGGGACGCGGCGTTTACGACCTCGTCTTGGAGCACGACATCCTGTCGAAAGAGGATCTGGATACGATACTCTCACCGGAGAATATGATCAAGCCGGTCAAGCTCGACATCAAACCGCGTCGCTGACCCCTTTAGCGAAATATGAAACGGGGCTGTGCGAGGAGGAGAGACTCCTGTTCGCGCAGCCCTTTTCGTTTGACTTTATACCATGCGGAGAGATGGATGTGGGAATGAACGCTAACGACTATCTTTGCCCGACTAAGCATTAAGGAATGGAAAAGGTACATTATGCCGCCATAGACGTCGGCTCGAATGCCGTGCGCCTGCTGATCAAATGTGTCAATAGCGAAGGGATGGATGAACCTCTCAGCAAGGTGCTGATCATGCGAGTCCCCATCCGTCTGGGCGAAGACTCTTTTACCAAAGGATACATAGGAGAGGAAAAGGTAGACAACATGGTACGGCTCATGCGGGCATACAATGAGATGATGCAGATATACCGGGTAAAGGACTATCGTGCCTGTGCCACCTCCGCCATGAGAGACGCATCGAATGCCGAAGCCGTGATTGCACAGATCCGAGAGAAGACGGGTATCCATATAGACATCATCGATGGGGATGAGGAGGCCCGCCTCGTCTCGGACAATCATATCGAACAGATTATTTCCGACGGAGGCAATTACATCTATCTGGACGTCGGTGGAGGTAGTACCGAGCTTACGCTTTTCTCCGACACTCATGTCAAGCATTCGCAGTCGTTCGACATCGGTACGGTACGTCTGCTCAACGAAAAGGTTCGCCCCCATGTCCGGGAAGCATTCCGCTCGGAACTCATGGCCATTGCAAAAGAATATACCGACATTACGATCATCGGTACGGGAGGCAATATCAATCGCCTTGTCCGTCTGAGCGGATCGGATAGGGGTTCTTCTCGCTATAGCATCATGCCGGTAGAAGCACTGCACAAGACATACGACCTGCTCAAGCCTATTTCCACAGAAGAACGAATGGTGCGCTTCCACCTCAAACCCGACCGTGCGGATGTAATCATCCCGGCAGCCGAGATTTTCCTTGAGGTGGCGGACATTACCGAAGCTAAAACCATCATTGCTCCTATCGTAGGATTGGCAGATGGTATCATCGAAGACCTCTATACACGCCACCAGTCTCGACCCTCATGAAACGACAGCAGAAACAGCGGAGGAAAGCAGGGACAATCTCTGCCACCGTAGGGCAAGCCTATGCCAATCGGCTACTGATCCTCACAGAGGTATTGGCTTTGCTTTACGTCATCATCACGGGGATCATCCTCCTTATCATGCGCCCCACCATGCCCGATGCCGACACACTGCTTCTCAATCGGGCGGAAATACTTGTAGGAACAAGCATATTCGCACTGCTCTATTATCGCTCTCCTTCTCGATTCACTTGGGCACTGCGTATCATCTTTCAGCTAATGCTGCTCAGCTATTGGTATCCGGAGACCTTTCTCTTCAATCAGCACTTCGACAATCTGGATCATATCTTCGCCCGGGCCGAACAGATCGTTTGCTTCAGTCAGCCGGCTATTTGGTTCAGCCGGCTATTCCCTCACTGGATAATAAGCGAAGTCCTCCACTTCGGCTACTTCATCTATTATGCACTTATCGTCGGAGTCATTCTCTTCTACTATATCTCCAATTACAGGCAGGCCGAACGTGTGGCTTTCGTGCTGTTCGGCTCTTTTTATGTCTACTATCTGATCTATACCCTCCTGCCGGTAGCCGGGCCACAATTCTACTTCCCCGCCATCGGCTGGGATAGCGTAGCGGCAGGGCGATTTCCACCCATCGGTCAGTACTTTGCCACACACCCGGAGCTGCAAGAGATGGAGGTGGCGCATCAGGGACTGTTCTATCGTCTGGTCAATATGTCGCAGCAAATGGGCGAACGCCCCACTGCGGCTTTTCCCAGTAGTCATGTGGGCATCACGACGGTGATCTTCGCATTCTTCCACCGAAGCAGCAGGAAATTATTCTGGTACCTCCTGCCCATCGGTATTTGCCTGACACTGGCGACCGTCTATATACAGGCACATTATTTCATCGATGTATTGGCCGGATTGGCCACGGGATTTTTGTTCTATTACGGAGGCAATAAGCTCTATTCGTGGATCGACATCAAGATAAGTGGCAGATGGAGTCGTAACCATCAAGCAGGAAGCGTGTAATTCCCGATAGTTCACAATGGCAAAAACAAGGGAGGAACCTGTCTACAGCGTACAGATAATTCTCCCTGTCGCCTGCGACTACCGGAATGTGCAGAATCCGTAATCTTACATCGATTTTGCCGAAAAGATTTTTTTATCTATATTCACGCAATTCTTCGATTCCCCTTGGTTTCGGGGGAGCATCAGTCACATAATCACTATATAATATGCAATAGTCATGAAACGATTACTTCCATTTCTCGTTATGCTGGTACTGCCTCTGTCTCTACTTGCACAAGGCCTGACCCGAGCAGAAGCACTCGCCCGAGTGAAAAACATTTATGGGGAGCAATGCTCAACCTTTGATTTCGCTGTCAAAGAGGATGTCATCCCACCTCAGACTTTTGACCAATCGGAACAGTCATCCCCCGTTCAAAATCTGACATACGAGATTGACGGTGATCAATTGACCCTCAAATGGGAAGCTTCGGAAACTAACGGGGAGATCCTACTCGTGAAAGAAGATTTTACAGAGTACGATCCTGTTTCTCTGCTACCCACCGGGTGGACAGCCATAGATGCTGACGAGGACGGGAATGGTTGGCGTGCGGGAGGCAATAGTTATCTGTACGACGGATTGCATGTTGCCATTTCGTTCTCATCATGGAATGGACTCGCCGATCTTAATCCCGACAACTACCTGATTACGCCCGAGGTCTCGGGAGCAAACCGGATTACCTATTTGGTCACACCGGGCGATTATAATTGGCCGGATCACTATGGTGTCTTCATCTCTAAAGCGGGAACATCGGCAGCGGACTTTGTCCACCTCTTCGACGAAACGCTTATTGCTCCAAGCTCAAAGGGTGTTATGAAAGATGGACGTTGGTATCAATTCCAGGAGCGCGAACTAATTCTGCCGGAAGGGACCAAATACGTAGCATTCCGTCATTACGATTCGTCGGAAATGTTCGCCGTGGTAGTAACGCAAGTCCGGGTCTATGGAAAGGCTTCCCCGTGTTACAACATCTACAAAGACGGCTCACTGCTTCAAGCCAATGTTGAGGGAACGAGTTTTACGACACCTCTTCCGGCCCAAACGAGCGAATACTGCGTCCGCGCAGTCGTTGATGGCGTCGAAAGCGATCCTGCGTGCGTGACCGTGGAGATGACAGCCCTCGCTGTGCCGGATGCACAGACGATAGAGATCAGTGGAGAAGAGGGGCGGATCAGAATAGCGACTTCTCAGCCTGAGACGATGCGCTTATTCGACTTGCAGGGACGCATGTTGCTGACCGGAAAAGTAGCGGGCGAAACAACGATCGCGATCGCTGCCGGCCTATACGTTGTGCAGGTAGGAGGCATTAGGCAAAAAATAAGCGTCCGCTAAAAGCGCCCCCCCAAGAAAGGGAGCCACAACGTCAGGAGCTATCCTTACGTTGCGGCTTCTGCTTTTGTTGGAGGAGGTGGATCGTTTCCTTGTCCGAAGGATCGACTTGTGCGATGGATGTCGTCCCAAATGCACTTATCGTCGAAATCCGCAACAACAGTTTGTGGACATAACAGACAGAAAAACAAATATCTTTGTGGAAATCGCTAAAAGTAGAACATCAAAACACGCTGTTTCAATGGAAAAGCCTTATGTATTAGGAGTGGATGTGGGCGGTACCAACACCGTATTCGGAGTGGTAGACGCTCGTGGCAATTTGGTTATAAGTTCGTCCATCAAGACCGGAGCGCACAACGATCTGAACGATTATATCAAAGATCTGACTGCCGGTATCAATCAGTTGATTGAACAGGTAGGAGGGAAAGAGAAAATAAAGGGTATCGGTGTAGGTGCTCCCAATGGAAACTATTATACCGGATCGATCGAGTTTGCGCCCAATTTGCCTTGGAAGCAGACCAAAATACCCTTTGCCCAAATGCTGACCGATTCATTGGGTATCCCCACGACACTAACTAATGATGCCAATGCAGCGGCAATCGGCGAGATGACCTACGGTGCTGCACGCGGGATGAAAGACTTCATCGTTATCACGCTCGGCACGGGAGTAGGAAGCGGTATTGTGGTCAATGGTACCCTTGTATATGGCCACGACGGCTTTGCCGGTGAGCTGGGGCATATGATCGTTCGCCGCAATGGCCGCATGTGCGGCTGTGGCAGACAAGGCTGTCTGGAGACTTATACATCGGCGACGGGAGTGGCCCGTACGGCTCGCGAATATTTGGATATCCGATCGGACAAGAGTTTGCTCCGGAACATTCAGCCCGATCTGATCACTTCGAAAGATGTATACGATGCGGCTATCAGTGGCGATGGCCTTGCACAGGAGATATTCGAGACCACGGGGGCTATCCTTGGAGAGGCTTTTGCAGACTTCGTCACTTTCTCCAGTCCGGAAGCGATCATCCTCTTCGGTGGCCTGACCAAAGCAGGCGATCTCTTGATGAATCCGATCCGCCACCACATGGAAAAGAATGTGCTGAATATCTACCGAGGGAAGACCAAGCTGCTCTTCTCTCAGCTCAAAGAGAGCGATGCCGCTGTGCTCGGAGCAAGTGCTTTGGGATGGGAGGCCAAATAAACGCTGAGCATCCGCTCGCACCCTTCAGATACTGTCCGCGCTGCGGATACGATGGTTTTGTGGAGAGAAACTCGAAAGCCAAATCGTGTCCGCAGTGCGGATTGGTTTATTATGCCAATCCTTCCGCTGCGACAGCTTGCTTCATCACCGATAGCGCGGGCAAACTATTGGCCGTGCGCCGAGCCAAAGATCCGGCCAAAGGCACACTCGATTTGCCCGGCGGCTTTATGGATATGGACGAAACAGCGGAAGAGGGTATCATCAGAGAGATCCGTGAGGAGACGGGAATAGAAGTCGATGCAGTATCTTATCTCTTCTCGCTTCCCAATATCTATCCCTACGGAGGGATGCGTGTCCATACGGCCGATTTGTTTTTTGCAGCTCAAGTTTCTGATTTTTCCTCAGCCATCGCGAACGACGATGCAGCCGAATTGGTGCTATTGGCTCCGGAGGATATAAACCCCGAAGACTTCGGATTGGAATCCATTCGTCGGGCTATGGGGCTATGGTTAGCTCACAAAAAGAATCGAGACTAATGAAGACACTGAAGAATCTGGCACTACCCATCGCCATGGCCTTGGGCGTATTGGCATGGCCTCTGCTGTCGCCACTGGCTTTTCTGATACCCTACATGATCTTTCTGATGCTGTTCTTTACTTTCTTGAAGATCTCCCCTCGGGATATGCACTTCTCCCGATTGCATCTGCTATTAGCCCTTATACAAATTACGCTCGCTATAGGAGGATTTTTCGCTTTTAGGTTGCTCGATCCCATCGTGGCAGAAGGCGTTATGATCTGTTTTATCTGTCCTGCTGCCACGGCTTCGTCTGTCATCATCGGAATGCTCGGAGGCAATATCGCCTTCGGTGCTACGTATGTGCTACTGACCCACATGGGAGTAGCGGTATTGGGGCCTTTGCTGTTTTCTTCGCTGAGTACGGCACATGCCGATATGCCGTTTTGGTCTTCCGTCATCCATATTCTTTGGGGAGTCTTGCCTCTGGTGGTGGTTCCTCTATTGGCCGCTTGGATCATTCGTTTTACGGCCCCTCGGACACATGCCCGGCTCCTGCGCATTCCCCAAATAGCTTTTTGGCTGTGGGTCGTCTCGCTGGCTATCATCATGTCCAAAACGACAGGCTATGTGATGGAACAAGGCTCCGACAGCATCCGTTTGGAGCTGCTGTTGGCATTAGGCGGTCTGCTAAGCTGTTTGCTGCAGTTCGGATTGGGCAAGTGGCTGAGCAAACGATATTTGAACGAAAGTGTGACGGCCGGTCAGGCTTTGGGACAGAAAAACACGTCACTTGCCATTTGGATGTCGCTCACCTACCTGAATCCTATAGCTTCTATCGCTCCTGCAAGCTATGTGGTATGGCAAAATTCAATCAATTCCATCCAAATCTGGCTATACGATAAACGAAAGAATAAAATCGACCGACAATGAAACTAACAGACCAATGGTTTACCTCCATCAGTGAAGATGAGAAGGGCAACCTTGTATTCGTCAATGGGCGCTTGGAGCTTGACGAATTCCGACTAAGCGGCAAGCTGAAAATCCGAATCGAGATACGCTGGCCTTATGAAGCCGACGAGCAAGGTCTGCCTACGGAATCGGCAGGCAAACAGATCGAAGAGATCGAGCAAATCGTTCGCAAGGCTATGGAAAAGGATAAGCTGGCCATCATGACCGGTAATTATACCGGAGGCGGAACGAAGTATTGGGTCTATTATGCCCGTACGGAACGAGTATTCGGCGAACGGCTCAATGAGGTGTTGGCTCCTTACGAGAGACTTCCGCTGAAGATAGAATGCGAAATCGATGCCGACTGGGAAGAGTATCTCGATATGCTCTCGATGAAAGATGAAAATTCGATATAGCCATTATGCCCCGTCCCTGTGCCGACCGGAGCTATTCTTGGATCCTTTAGAGCTTCTGTCCGAAACTACTATTAGATTTCGCCGAAACTACTATTAGATTACCTCAAAACTACTAGTAGATTCTTGCGCCACTAATATTTGGTTTGGAGGCACTGAAAAATAAGTCTTCACAAAGTCTGCTTGAAGTGACGTTCTTATCTCTATTTTTTTGGCCTTATTCCTCGGCTGAAAACACACAGAGGGCGCATCGGTAAGACGCGCCCTCTGCTTTTTAGTCACCCTTATTTTCAGGGTGTCGTTTATGTTTGCTTATTGAGCCTTTGCAGCAGGAGCCATCATGACAACAACCCGATTGTTCTGCTTCAAGATGTCTGCCGCAAACTTTTGCAATTCAGCAGGAGTAAGACTGTTCAGTACAGATTCGTAGTCTGTGATGAAGTCATTTCCTTCGAAGAAAGACGATTTCATGGCTTCGAGCCAGAAACGGTTCTCGCGCAGACTCTCTTTGTGCTGCTTGTTCAGGTTTTCGATAGTCTTCTTGAAGTACTCCACATTGGGGCCCTCTTTGGCAAGCTTCTCCAACTCAGCAAATACGATAGCATTCATTTCCTCGGCACGAGTAGGATCCGTGGGGAAATAGATCTGCATCAGAGCCTTGGGTTGAGGATATTGCTCGACACTACCGAATGCCGCCACACTGTATGCACCGCCTTCCTTCTCGCGAACGGTAGCCGTGTACACCTGATCCATTACAGCTGAGAAAACCTCCATCAGGAGACTGTTCTTGAGCGTGTATTCCACATTGCCGGACACGACATCGAATATAGTAGTCGAAGGAGTATCCATTTCTTTGTTGAACTTGCAGTCGATCTTTCCGGAACGGGCAGCGGGTACCTGAGCCTTGTGCATCTTATCGCCACGCTTGAGATTGGGCAATGAAGCAAGATAAGTTTCGATGAAAGGCTTCATCTTGGCTTCATCCAGATTGCCGATAAAAAAGAACGTGAAGTCGCCGGCGTCAGCGAATCGCTCTTTGTAGAAAGCCATTACCTGATCGTAATTCACTTTCTGCACGTCAGCAGCCTTCAGGGTTTTCATGAGCATATTATCACCATACATAGTATGACGGATAGAGTCCATAAGCGCAGCCATCGGATTGGCTTCCTGGTTTTTCAGGTTGTTGTACAGCTTCTCCTGTGTAGCCTTGAATGCTTCGGGATCCTTACGGTTAGCAGTCATTTGGAGATAGATCAACTGGAAGAAAGTTTCCATGTCTTCTACAGTCGTTTTACCTGAAAGGCCTTCGGTAAGCAGAGATAAAGAGGGAGATACGGAAGCAGAGCGACCTGTCAGCACCTTATCCAGCTCGATCGCATTGAAGTTGCCCAAGCCACCCACGTTCATGAACGAACTCATCACAGATTGGTTGGGAGCATTCTTTCCGGAGAGGATACCACCGGGGCTGACAGCACTCATCAGGATCTCGTTCGATTTGAAATCGGTCTTCTTGAGATAAACCTTGATGCCATTGCTGAGCGTAAGCTCTGTAGCACCGAACTTCTGGTCTTTCTTCTCGGAAACGATCTTTCCGGCTTTAGGAGCTTTCTCCATCAGTTTTTGGTCGGAAACTTCGTCTTTCTTGGCTTCTACTTTTTGCTGGCGAGCAGCTTTGAATGCTGTGAGGAAGTCTGCTTCGCTCGGGATCTTGGCTTCAGCCTTTGATGGCCCCGTGAGCGTAACGACTGCATTCTTCACGGGATCGATCATCTGAGCGATAGCCTGATTGAATGCTTCCACAGGAACCTGAGGAGCAAAAGCGTTCACCGTCTGATATTCCACCTCGATACCGGGGATATAGCCACCATCGGTGAAGTAAGTGGAGTATTCGTTGGCATAAGCATTGTTTTTGCGCTTCTCTCTCTCGTTGTATTGGTTTTCGTATTTCTTCAATACGTTCGTGCGTGCACGATCGTATTCGCCCTTGGTGATACCAAACTGACGAAGTCTTTCGATCTCTGCTACCAATGCGTTCATCGCTTTCTCCGCTTCACCCTCACGAACCGTGGCAACAAAATTGAATGCGTCTTTAGTCTGGGTAATGTACATGTAGTTGGAGAAGAAAGCAGCGGCACTGAGGAAAGGAGCGTTAGGCTTGTGAGTGATCTCGGCCAGACGCTCGTTCACGGCTGTAGTAATCACCTGCTTCATGTAGTCCTCGACGAGACCGAATACCGAACCACGTACTTCCTGAGGAGTGGGGTCGGCCTTGAAGCTGATAGAGAGCTGCGTGGTAGTAGCCTCGGCGTCGGTAGCAATGGCTACGATAGGCTCATCGTTGTCCTCTACGGTCGTATAGATACGCTCTGCGGGATTCACGGGAGCAGGAACGTCCTTGAAGAGTTCTTTGATCTTGTTCTCCACATAGTCCACATCGATATCTCCCACGATCACCAGACCTTGCAGGTCGGGACGATACCATTTCTTATAATAGTTGCGCAGCTCATCGTGCTTGAAGTTGAGCACAACGTCCATCAGACCGATGGGCATGCGTTCTGCATATTTATTGCCCGGCAGAGCTTTGGCAAGGATAGCTTCGAACATACGGAGCTGAGCATTGCGGCGAGCACGCCATTCTTCGTGGATCACACCGCGCTCTTCATCGATCTCATGCCCGTCGAGGGTAATATTGTTACTCCAATCATGTAGGATAAGCAAGCAGGAGTCGATGATTCCCTGACGTGTAGTCGGCACATCCATGATCGTGTATTCCGTCTTGTCAAATCCGGTAGAAGCATTCAGGTTCTGGCCAAAACGTACACCGATCGTTTCGAGATAGTTGATCAAGTTCTTGCCGGGGAAATTCTTCGTACCGTTGAAAGCCATGTGCTCCAAGAAGTGAGCCAAACCGGACTGGCTGTCTTCTTCAAGAATAGAACCCACTTTCTGTGCGATAAAGAAATCGGCACGATCTTTCGGGTTCTCGTTGTGACGGATGAAATAGGTCAATCCGTTGTCCAACTTACCGACACGAACAGCCGGATCAGTAGGGAGTGGCTGAGCCTGTTGGGCTGAAAGCTTCATCGGGATGAATGCCACAAGCAGAAGGCCAAGTGATAAAAATCTTTTCAATTCCATAAGTATTCTTAGGTTACTTGTTTGGTTGTTAAGTAATTCCGGCCAAAAGTACGGTTTTTTCGTTGAATCAGCCTCCTGTCAGTTTGGCAAGATAGACAGGAGACAGGAGCTGAGACAAGCCGAATTAGCCGGACGGATCGGCCAAACAGATCAGTCCACACGGCGGTAGGTCTCTTCGAAAGGAATCCGAAAACGTTCGCCCCAAATGCCTTCGGGCGTTCTGATACCGCATGAAACGATCATATTGATCTGAGCAGCACGCGGCAGTCCTAGTATTCTCTTCACACGGAGGCTGTCGAAGCCCTCCATCGGGCAGGTGTCATAGCTGGTCTCTGCCATGGCCAGCATAAAGGTCTGTGCAGCCAATGCGCAGCTCTTGTGCATCACCGTACGCATGTCTCCCTCGGATACTTGTCGCGGTACCGGTTTGGACAATCCGATCACCTGTACCAAAATCTTGCGCAGGCTTCCCAGCAAACCGAAGCAACGACCATATAAAAATGGTATCAGTTTCCGATAATAGGACTCCAGCCGTTTGATTCGCTTAGACTGCTTTTCCTCCGGACTGTTATGCTCCACATTACCACGCTCAAAGGAGAGTACCGCCTCGGCATGCCTCTTTACCAAGTCGGGGCGAACCACAAAAACCACCATCTGCGGAGCTGAGGTAGCTGCTTTCTGTTCGAGACAGGCTTGACCGAGTAGTTTCAGCTTTTGGGGGTTGACTACATGGTAGGCCTCCCACAGCTGCATATTGGAGCTGGTAGGAGCCAGAGTGGCTAGTCGGATACACTCTTTGACCCGATCCGCATCTATCGGTTTTTGACTGTCATAATGACGCACGGAGCGTCTGTACTGCAATATATCTTGAAGATTCATCGTCTGTTTTTTATGAAGTGTCACTTTTTTACATAGTTGACGTATAAGCCCTGTAGAGAAGACATCTGATGTGTGTCTTTTTGCTTATCCAAGTATATGCTTATCGCCTGTAATTCAATAACTATGCACTTAGCCTCTTGGTTCGAGAAACAAAATGAAACATATGCTTTCCGGTAGAAATAATCTCAACCGAAATCAAGATTCAAGTCCGTACCCCAAAAGTTGAATCTTCGCCCCTGCCGTCTCTTATTAGTATAGGCCGGAGTGTAAACTGATAATGGGCCTTAGAAGAGACACTGTAGTTTTAATCACGAACTAGACCTCTTCGAGTGTCAACTTTTTTCAGTACACGTCAGCCCTAAAAAAGTGGCGCGTCAACTTTTTCGTTTTGGCTCGAGAAATAAAAAATTCCTGCGCCTTAACGAAAAAAATCTCAAGCCACATTTTCCGAGTCATGAATTGATGAACTTTCCAGACGTAAATGATCTGAAGGGCCGGGAGTCTTATCGAGCTGATGAATCGTTTAGGCCTAAGATGCCCCGCATGGATCATGAATTGTAATGCGTAACCTTTGATTGATACCCGGATAATGAAGAGGCTGTCTGATGAAATGTGTGCTCTTCTCATGGCCTTTTCAAGAGCTACAAGAAATAAAAAATATAGGCTGACTCCAGAAGTCGGAATCAGCCCATATTTTTCATTCCTACACAAATGCTTTTATCGAACAGCAACGGAAGACAACAATCGAGCGTTATTTTCGACCAAATACTTGATTTTTCCCTCCATATCCCGAAGCAAAGAAGCTTTGGAGAGTAATCGGACTATAGGTTGCGGGTGGTGTATGTCCGTCCCTATGAGATCGTAATAGCCGGCCTCAAGCAGTGCATAGGCTTTCTCTGACACAAATGAACTGTATGCCCCGAACAGGGAAAAAAGGTTCAGTTGGAACAACACTCCTTGCTTTTTGATCATCACGTAATCCTTCTCCTCCATGTACACATAACGTTCGGGATGGGCCAACACGGGAGAAAGGCCTTTGAGTCGCAAATCTGCAAGTAACCCCATCAATCCCATGGGGGGGGCCATATAGGAGGTTTCGACCAAAATGTGCCGATCCCCCAACGTCAGGAGTGGTTCTGCCAACCGATCAGGAAAAGTGGCATCCAACATATACTCTGCAGCAAGTCGCAGGCGTGAAGCCTTATCAGTAGATGTTGCGGCAAGAAGGTCTTCGAAGCGTGCACGAAGGAAGAGAGCATCATTCGACGGATACTCTTCCATAATATGGGGAGTGAGTATATGCCGCTTGACGCCTATCTCTTCCAGTAAATCGATTATAGAGAGGGTCTCTTCGATAGATTTTGATCCGTCGTCCACTGCAGGCAGCAGATGACAGTGCATATCTATCATCTCGTCGAACCATCCCTGTTCAAAGGGATTGACTTGCTTCGTTTTCCTCCTAAAAATAGAAAACACCCCTTCTTTTAGTTCTTCTTCATCGGGCTCTTAAACTTCATCTTCCTTTTTGAAGCAGAGTGGCGATGATGTTTCCTTTCCTGTTTGTCATAGGCTTCATAGCCATAGCCATAGTTATAGCCGTAAGTATATCGGTCGCTTGAGCTTGAGTAGGTGACGCCGTTCAAAACGAGACACAAATTCGCAAACTTGTTTTCAACATACAAACGTTCTATTTCAGGTAAATAGCGCCTGTCTAAAAGTCCTTGACGTATGACGTAGATGGTCAGATCCGCAACTCTATTGGTAATCATGGCATCAGCTACGGCCATAGCAGGAACTGAATCCAAGAAAACATAATCGTAACGACGATTAAGCTCATCTATCAGATACTCCAAACGATCCGATAGCAAGAGTTCAGAAGGATTCGGTGGGACAGGACCGGCCAGAATTACATCTAAATTCTCGCTATGAGGCGAATGTGTAATTAGCCTGTCGATCGAAACGCTCTCGTTGTATAAGAAATCCGTGACACCGGTATTGTTCTGAGTCAATCGGTTGGAGAGGGATCCTTTTCTGATATCCAAATCCACTACTATGACTTTTTTGCCCGTAAGTGCTAGCGAAATAGCCAGATTCATAGTCACAAAAGATTTCCCCGAGCCAGGATTGGCAGAGGTGAACATCACGGTCTTGAGTTTGCTTGATTTTACACGCATAAACTCCATATTGGAACGCAGTATTCTGAAAGCTTCACTCGAGGAGTCTCTACTACCGGAACTAACCACCACATCCAAGTCTTCTTCGTTTCGGTGCCCTAGATAGGCAGGTATTTCGCCCAAGAATGGGATAGACAATCCTTCGAGGTCTTTACGCCCACGCACACCCTTATTCAATTGCATTTTGGCGTAGATATAGACAGATGGGAAAATCAATCCAAGCAGGAAGGCTGCAAAAAAGACAATCGGCTTACGAGGAGAGATGGGTTCCAAAGAACCATCAGCAGAATCAACGGTCTTTGCATTGCTCTCTGTTATAGCCAAACGAAGAGCATTCTCCTCACACTTGTTCAGCAGATACAAATACAGTTCTTCCTTGATTTTCTGCTGACGCAGGATCGTGGACATGATCTTTTCCTGAGTAGGTACAGCGCTGATCTGCTCTTTGGTTCGAGACATTTCTTTGTTGACCTCTCGGAGTTGTAAGTTCAAGGTCTTAATATAATTGTCGACAGCTGCATTGATCGATTTTCGCATCGCTACGAGCTGCATACCTACCTCTTGTACCGCAGGACTATTTTCACTTGAACTTTGTTTCAATCTTTCATATTTGAGCTTAAGTTCGTTGTACAGCGTTATACTATTGTCAATTCCTCTTTCCGTCAAGCCCAAATTGGCCGGCATGAGTTCATTATCGGTGCTGGTTTGTCTCAAGAATGACTGGATGTACTTGGCCAAAGAAAGGTTTCGCTCTACGATAAGCTGATCTTTCTGTAAGTCGGCACTGCTCTTGAGATATGCACCTACATCGGTGGAGATGTCCGTGATGTTATTCCTTTTCTTAAACGTTTCGATCTCCGTATCTACCGAACCAAGTTCTCCACCGATCATTGCCAAACGCTCATCGATAAAAGACGCGGTACTGATAGCGACACTCTTCTTATCGTTCATGACATCATCATTATATGAAGCGATAAGAGCATCGATAAAATTCTTTGCACGGTCCAAGTCTTCGTTTTTCAATGACAAATTGACTATCGTAGCCTTCTTGTCGGCCAAAGACACCTGCAGATTCTGATTATAGCGCTCTGCGACCTTACGAGTATTTTCTTTCTTTACATATAGAACCTCTCCCTTCCATGAATCTGCAAAGAAGAGTGTGGTATCCAATTTTAGTTCTCCAACAGGAGTCGCAATCGGCTTCCCAAAAGAACCGTCTATTTTAATATCGCCTATTCCATTGCGCTCTTTCTGCTCAAAATGGGTCAGCTCAAAAGAACGCGCATCTTTGATCCGAATCCTAAAGGAGTAGCTTTCGGTAGAATCCCTGTCAGTAATCTGTATACTTACGGGACTGTTGCCATACAATGATTCATTGCGCCAAAAGCCCTGTTTGGATATGGATACATCTAAGTCGAGCTTATCGACGACAACAGCAGTCAGACGCTTGGATTTGAGTAGTAGAATCTCGTTCTCTACTTCCGAATTCCCCGTCATTAAGCCAAGTTCCTGAAACTGCTGCAGGCCGCTTGTCGCACCGCTTTTCTCCGCACTTTTAATCAGTACGGTAGCCTGTGCGTGATAGATCGGGGACTGGCGTTGGATATAAATATAGGCGATGAGCAAACAAGCCAATACACTCGCTACGATCCATCTCCAAGATGCAAGGAGACCAAGAAAAAACTCTTCTAAAGAAAAGATTGTGGAGTCTTCCGTATCGGAAATATAGGATCTGCCTTGCTGGGTAAATGTGTTTTGAGGGTCTTCGTTCAAGTTCATTCTAATTCTCGGTTTAAATTATTTAGACTTATCTATTATGGTAATCGTAAGCGTGGAAATGGATACGAGCGTGGATGTTACCCCGAGCCATACATTCACATTATTGTTCTGATTGATTTCGCTCATCTGTGTTTTCTTGCTGTTCGGCTCTACGTAAATGACATCGTTTTGATGGAGATAATACACCGGGCTTGTCAGCAAGTCCGCCTTCCTGAGATCCGCCAGGAAAACCTCGCGATGACCATTGGTTTCTCTGATCACAAAAACCCTATCGCGACGGCCATAGATTGTCAGGTCTCCGGCTAGTCCAATAGCTTCCAAAAGAGTTATTCGTTCTCCCTTTACAGACATCGACCCCGGATGATTTACCTCTCCTAAGACGGATACCTTGAAGTTTTGGAGCTGTACGGTCACTGTCGGGTCTTTAATGAATCCACTGGAAATAATTCTCTTCTGGATCTCTTTCTCCAGTTCGGTACGAGTAAGACCCTCTACATAGATTTGTCCTAAAATCGGATAATTGATATATCCTTTCGAATCGACTAAGAATCCCTCATTTGTATTGGCTCCGTAGCCGTTTCTGGCCAATGCTCGTGTAGTCAGCACTTGATTGTAAGGCGTTGAAAGTTCTGGATCCATACTGCTGACAAGGATATTCAGCACATCGTCTTTCTCTATTTTTACCTCATATGGTTTAGCAATGATCTCCCGATTAAAAGTTTGGATATCTTGTAAATAAACAACCTTTTCTCTTTGGGAACGGCAAGAGGTAAAAAGCAAAACGAAAAAAGAAACGAACAAAAAAATACCAAGAGTGCGCATAATTGGTAGGTGGTTTAAAAAGGGTTGTTGATGTACATTATAGTACAGCGATGCAAAGATAATCACAATCCAAATATTTGGTCGACTCATAAAAACTCCTTTTATCTCGATATATATTCATGATAGTTTTTTTGAATGATTATTCGAGGAAGAGAATCTTGCGCGGATTGGGGGTGGTCACTACGTTGTGTTTGATAGCCGGAAAATGCCGAGTGGATTTTGTTAACTTTGTTCATTCTCAATCATTAACAACTCTGCTTATGAAAAAGATATTATCGCCGGTAATCCTCTTTTGTGTTTTATCCTCTTTCGGTATGGCGCAAGTGGGAATGCCACGAATCAGTGATATGAGAGGAGTGCGTATGGATACTGTGTCTAAGAAAATAGAGGATTATGCTCAACGGCGGTTCTTTTATAAGATGGTTTTTGTGGAAGATACCCTGAACCGAGAAAAGAAAACCGAGGCACAGTGTGTATTGGAGATCGGACGGCGTGGCAGCAGCTTCATGGATTTGTATCAGTTGGCCTGGGATTCTTTGTGCGATGCCGTTACCCGACGAAAAGGTTCGATGATGGAGCTATTCACAGAGGGTGCCGGCTTGATGAAAAAGGTAAAGTGGAGAATAGTCCTGCTGAAAGGGTATCCTGAAGGAGCGGACCGCCATCAACAAGAGGTGCCATTGACAGGTCGGTATGAGTATCAATGTCCGTCGCCATCTTTCGATTGGCAGATCGGTGAAGAGACCAAAGAGATCATGGGATATACCTGTCGAAAGGCCGCCTGCCACCACAGCGGACGGGATTATACGGCTTGGTATGCCGAGGATATTGCCCTCTCGGATGGGCCGTACATTTTTCGAGGATTGCCCGGCCTGATCGTGGCCATCGCCTCAGAAGATGGAGAATATACATTCGAACTGAATGGCATGCAGGAGATTACTTTCCCCTCACCTATATATCTGTATGATAAAAAAGTGCAAAGGCGTTCGCGCGAAGAAGTGCGCAAGATCGTTCGGAACATTTCGGAGAATTATACCGAGACCATTATCAATCAGGGAAGAATCAGGTTTAAGAATCCGGAAGATGCTCAACGCATCAGAAATTTGCCGTACAATCCCTTGGAGAAAGAATAAAAACCAATAAAATACTCAGCATGAAAAGGACCTTTTTCTTCCTGGCATCTTGCTTTTTCATGAGCATGACGTTCATACAGGCACAGATGCCACGTATCGTAGGTGCAGAAGGAATGCCGGTAGATACTGTGCCCAAGAGGGTGGAGGACTATGCCAAACAGCGGTTTTTTTACAAAGTCTCTTTTGTGAAAGATACCACGAAACGAGACAAAGAAACCCAAGCACAATGTGTATTGGAAATAGGGCAGCGAGGGAGTTGCTTCAAAGACTTTTACGAGTATGCAGCTGACTCGGTGAATGATGCCGTAGCTCGGAAGAAAGGGACTGCTATGGAGATCTTTTCGAAGGCTTATGATTACGTCAAGAAGACGGAATGGCGGATTCCTGTACTTAAAGGGTATCCATTGGGACAAGATTATCATCAATATGGAGATCCGATAGTGGGTTCTTATGAATATGGTTGTCCCTCACCTGTGTTTGACTGGAGCATCGGTGAAGAGACCAAAGAGATCATGGGGTATACCTGTCGAAAGGCCACCTGCCACCACAGCGGACGGGATTATACGGCTTGGTATGCCGAGGATATTGCCCTTTCGGATGGACCGTATATTTTTCGAGGATTGCCCGGCCTGATTGTCGCTATCGGTTCGGATGACGGAGAATACATATTCGAATTGAATGGCATGCAGGAGATTACATTTCCGTCTCCGATTTATCTCAAGAAAAATGCCTTTACGAAAGTCGGCTCACGCGAAGAGATGCGCAAAACGATTCGTAATATCCACGAACATTATGCCGAAGTCGTTGCCAATTCGCCAGCTTTTGTCAATTCTCCGATACCGGTAGACTTTTCTCATCTGCCACCTCAGCCGTACAATCCCTTGGAGAAGGAGTAGAGAATGATGAATAGGGCTGTCTCTTCGATTTGGGTGTGTTTGTGGCTATGCTTGGCGGGTTTGTTGCCTGTCGCTGCTCAGGGAGCGGCCGGGCAAATCCTTGCCGGTCGTGTGATAGATGCCGAGAGTCGCGAGCCTCTTGCCGGAGCTGTGTGCCAGCTCTTGGATGCCTCCGGCAAGCCGCTTGCCTTCGTCCTTTCGAAAGCCGACGGCTCGTTCTCTCTGGAGAAAAAAGCCGGTGGAAAACTCCTGAGCGTAAGGCATATGGGGTACAGGAAGATGAGCAAAGCCATCGATGCGGCTGTCTCTTCCCTGCTTTTTGCTTTGGTGCCGGCCGACGTCAAGCTGAAGGAGGTGGTGGTGCGTGCCGAGCCGGTACGCAAGCTGGGAGATACGATTGCCTATTCGGCAGCGGCTTTCGTGGGGCCGGACGATCGCTATCTGGCCGATCTGCTGCGCAAGTTGCCGGGTATAGAGGTCTCGGCCAACGGTCTCATCAAATATCAGGGCGAGCCTATCACGCACATGTATATCGAAGGCGTGGACATGCTGCAAGGTCGCTACAATCTGGCATCCCAAAACATGCCTCAAGAGGCGGTGAAAACCGTGGAGGTATTGGAGGGGCATCAGCATATCAAGACGCTACGGGAGACGGTGCCGGAGAAAAGGGCTGCACTCAACATCAAACTCAAAGAACGCTTCAAGGTGCGTCCCTTCGGAGAGGTAACGGCCGGAGGGGGCTTCTCCGAGCTGTGGACGGGTCGCCTCTTCGGGATGCAGATAAGCCGGAAGGTGCAAGCCCTGCTCACGGTCAAGGGCAACAATACGGGCCACTCCGTGAACGAAGAGGCTGTCCGGCTCTTGGATATAGACGGCATCATGTACAACGCATCCGATCGCGAAGAGGTGCTGACCCATGCCGGCTTTCGCTCTCTGCCCATGAGCCAAAGTCGCTATCTGATGAATCGGTCGGGGACGGGGAGCTTCAGCACGGCGATCCCTTTGGGGGCGGATATGACCCTTACGGCCAATGCCTCGCTGCTGACCGACAGACGGGAGCAGACGATCCTGCAGGAGCAGACCTATAATCTGAGTACGCCGCAGGAGGTATCCGTTCGGGAGGATCGCTATACGAAGAACAAGGCTCGCAGTGCGCAAGCCGACTTCTCGTTCGAGAACAATGCTTCCCGATTCTATCTGAAAGACGATCTGAAGCTCACCCTCGGTTCTGATCGGGAGGAGGTGCGGCTGGCTACAAATACGGCCGACTACTTGCAGACGGGCAAGTCGCTCCCCCGCATCGTGCAGAACAATCTGACGGCGGTGCTGAAAGACGGCCGGCGCAGCTATCGTCTCTTTTCCTTCGGCAAGTATATGGCTCGGGATGAAAATATGTTGCTGAGCGAGCCGGCAACGGGGGCTTTGCAAATGGATCCCGACGTGCGGATGCGCGATTGGGTCACGCGCAACGGCCTCGAATCCGATTTCCGTTTCGGCCGCGTGGCACTGCATTCGACCACGACGATGGGCTACCGAGGGGGACAGGTCGATTACCGCTCCTCGCTCTCACAGCCCGAAGTGGAGGGCTTCGGCGGCACTTACGGCTACCGTGCCGGTCATTGGGAGCTGAGCGAGACACCTTCGTTTTCCTATCGTTTCGGCCGCACCTATCACCGTCTGGACCTGCCTGTCGCGTGGCATCTCTTCACCTTGAACGATGAGTCCGAGGAGGGACGGCGACAGGCGAGTCGCGCCACCTTTTCGCCGGCTCTCTCCCTGCATTGGGAGTTGGGGGCGGCATGGAAACTGAACGCTTCCGTCCGCCACGGTCATTCGTATGGCAGTCTGGAGGGATTTTGCTCCGGCTATACGCGCAGGGACTACCGCACCTATCTGCTTCCTTCGGGCTTCATGAGCGAAAGGCGGTATTCGGGGGCAAACTTTTCGGTCGATTATGGCGATGTGCTGCACCTCTTCTACTTGCATCTGAAAGCGGGGTATTCGCGCAGCCGCTCCAACGAATTGCCGCATTTCGACTACTCAGAGGAACGTAATATCATCCGTTACGAACGCTATTGGCACGATCTCGATGCTTTTTTCGCCGATATGCGTCTGAGCAAATTTTTCTTCCCCGTCAAGGCCAATGCGGTGCTGAATGTGAGGTACAGCCGTTCGGAGTCGCTTCTGAAACAGTCCGGACACCTCATCGGCGGACGTGGCAACAGCCTCTCCGCCGAGCTTACGCTGAGCAAGCGGTGGGGTGGGAGACTTTCCGCTTCCTACAACCTCGCGGCGAATTATTCTTGGATGGAGACGGGAGCCAACGCCCATCGTTGGTTGCCCCACTACCGGCATGCGGCCAATCTGACCTTCCTGCCTATCCCCCGTCTGACGCTGCGCATGGCCGGCGAATATAATACCACCACACTGGAGCCGGGGCATGTGCATGAAGATGTATTCTTCGACTGCGAAGCTCGCTATAGTATCAATAAGATTTGGGAAATAACCGTTTCGATGCGCAATCTATTCGATCGTCGTATGTATCTTATCCGTCAGCTGACGGAGTATAACGCTTTTTCCACCGGTATCCCCATTCGCGGTCGTGAACTGATCACTACAGTCTTCTTTCGCTACTGATATTCTTAATTCGGTATAGCAGCCGAGGATCGTATTGAAGATTTTCCTGAGTTTCGATACTGTTTTTCTTTTCAGCGAGTGATTTAATCGAAAAAATTCTTTGTCGCAGCCATGTAAAGCAAAATTTACAAGAAAAAAATTCATGGAATCAGACTTACAAATAGGAATTTAATGGAATAAATTCTTCGTTGCAACCTGAAAATACCGATTTCTTGGAAAAAATTCATTGCTGCATCTTGCATAAAGGAATTTTCCTGTAAAATAGATATGTTGCAAGCCTGCAACAAAGAATTTCGATGGAATAATTCTCAAATATAAACTCATAACAATAAATCCCTGTGCATAAAATGACTGTTGCCGAACAGTAACAAGAAAATTTGACGCAAAAGTCGATAGATGCTTCTATTGATCTTTACTCCAATATACATGATTGGCAAGAAAATGCCTCTATATACCCGTTATCATGACCGTACGATTACTATCAGATAGAGTAAAGGATGAAAAATGTATGTTTTGTATTGGTTTTCTATCCGTAACAAAAATATATACTATCTTTATCAGAGTAAACGATATTGTTATTCTCAAAAATTTTTTCAGATATGATCGAATCCATACAGATTACTGCTTTTCATAATGCCGAGCTTCTCAATTTTATGATTGATGAGGTCAAAGATGCCCGTACTCTTAGCAAAAATGAGATTATTCCTACTTTGGATGAGCTGGATAAGGTACTGGCTGTTTTCAAAAAAGGTATTGCCATGAACAAAGCAAGCGAATACTCAGCCAAAGTAGCTGCTCTCGATGCCGTTCGTGGCGAAGCATTTCGGAATTTTATGGGCTGCATACAGGGTGAGACCTATCGGCCTGAAGAAAGCCATCGCGAAGCGGCAAGGCGTCTGATAATTCTACTTAAACCCTATCGCAACCTGAATAGAAAGAGCTATCGGAACGAAACCGAGCTGATGTACAAGCTGGTGGAGGTATTGCGAAGCGATAAATATGCTTCCGATGTGCAGACCGTAAAAGTAACGGCTTGGATTGATAAGATGGATGAGGCAAATAAGGCATTCGATCAGCTGTTCGACCTGAGAGACAATACGGAGGGCGAGCGTCCCGTCATCAACAACCGGGAAGTGCGCCATAGGATAAAGTTGCACTACAGCCGACTTTTTGAAATCATAGGAGCCTTGCTTGTTCTGCATCCGGATAAGCCGTTAGAGGGATTTGTGGGTCGTCACAATGAGCGAGTAACCAAGATGAAAACGCTCTTTGCTCTTCGTGCTTCCATCGGAACGAAGTCGATCCAAGCGAAGCGAGCCGTATTGCGCAGTCTTGCTTCCGATCTCGGTTGGCCATTACCTGCCGGGCAGCAGGACTATGAATTTTTTGCCGGCACGCGTATCCTCCATCCGACCGAACGCCGCTGGTACTGCCTCGGCAAGAAGGATGATATGATCACGCTGGTTCCTTACAAAGCGAAGAAAAAACCGTCCTCTTCCTCTTCTTCGAATACTGCGATCGAGTTGCCCGACCTTCCGTCCCTCCCCCCGTCCCAGCCCGATGACGATACGACAGGAGGCAGCAGTGAGCAGGGCAGCGGAGGCGGCGGTCTGTAGTCGATCGAATCCGAAGCGCATCGTACGGATATACAGTCGAGGAAGATCGGACTTCGTGCCCGATCGAAAGGACTGATTTTCAACGGAAGTTGTATATATTTGGGCGTTTCGTTTCGGTACGACCCTTCGCCTCCCTGTTGCGAAGGGAGGGCGGTGCAAAGAGCAATCCAATCAAACACATATATTATATGGAAAACAAACAGACAACGAGCAAGCTGCCCGAAAATGCATATCGGGAGCTAAAGCCGGGCGAAGAGTACAAGCCGGTGATGCCTGCCGGCAGTACGCCGCGCGAGATTACCTCCTATTCCGTCCTGCTGGGTTTGGTGATGACGGTTATCTTCTCCGCTGCGGCAGCCTATTTGGGGCTGAAAGTGGGACAGGTATTCGAAGCCGCCATCCCGATCGCCATCCTGGCCGTGGGTATCGGCACGATCACGGGACGCCGGAATATGCTGGGGCAGAATGTGATCATTCAGTCCATCGGAGCCTGTTCGGGCGTCATCGTTGCCGGTGCCATCTTCACGCTTCCTGCCCTCTACATTCTGGGTCTCGAAGCCAGTTTCCTGCAGATTTTCCTCTCCTCGTTCATCGGCGGCTGTCTCGGTATCCTGCTGTTGATCCCTTTCCGCAAATACTTCGTCAAGGACATGCACGGCAAGTACCCCTTCCCCGAAGCCACGGCTACGACGGAAGTGCTGGTCACGGGAGAGAACGCGGGCAAGCAGATGAAGCTGCTGGTGGCCAGCGGGCTCATCGGCGGTCTGTACGACTTCATCGTGGGCACCTTCGGCTGGTGGACGGAGAACGTTTCCACCCGGCTGGCCGGCTGGGGAGGCGTGCTGGCCGAGAAGTACAAGCTGGTCTTTAAGGTCAATACCGGTGCTGCCGTCCTCGGTTTGGGCTATATCATCGGTCTGCCTTATGCCACGATCATCTGTGCCGGTTCGTTTCTCGTTTGGTTCGTTATCGTGCCCCTTATCGGCTACTTCGCCCCCGGTATGACTCAGGCCGTCGGCGACGGTGTGTCGCTGACTATCGGCCGGATGAGTCCGGAGGATATTTTTGCCGTCTATGCACGTCCTCTCGGTATCGGAGGTATCGCCATGGCGGGTATCATCGGAATCCTGCGCTCGTCGGGCATTATCGGTCAGGCCGTCAAGCTGGCCGGCAGGGAATTGACCGGCAAGCGAACGAGTGCCATCGAAGAGCCGCGCACGCAGCGCGATCTCTCGATGAAGTTCATCACGCTGGGCGTCATCGTCGCTTTGGTGGTGACGATGCTTTTCTTCCAGTTCAACGTGCTGTTCAACTGGGGGCATACACTGGTATCCCTGCTGATCGTATTCGTCATTACCTTCCTCTTTACCACTGTGGCTGCCAATGCCATCGCCATCGTGGGTAGCAACCCCGTATCGGGCATGACTCTGATGACGCTGCTGCTGACCTCCGTGGTTCTCGTCGGAGTGGGCGTAAGCGGCAAGCCGGGCATGACGGCTGCGATGATTATCGGCGGTGTGGTGTGTACGGCCTTGTCCACGGCCGGCGGATTTATCACCGACCTCAAGATCGGCTACTGGCTCGGCACTACGCCGAAGAATCAGGAGAAGTGGAAGTTCCTCGGCGTTCTGGTGGCATCGGTCACCGTAGCCGGTGTGATGATGATCCTGAACAAAACCTATGGCTTTACCGGCGATCAGGCTCTCGTGGCTCCGCAAGCCAACGCCATGGCAGCCGTGATCAAGCCGCTGATGGAAGGCGGCGAAACGCCTTGGATTCTCTACGGCGTAGGGGCTATATTGGCTTTGATCCTGACGAGTATAGGCGTGCCGGCCCTGCCTTTCGCCCTGGGTATGTTTATCCCGTTGCAACTAAATACGCCTCTCCTCATCGGCGGACTCATCAGCTGGTTCGTCAGCACCCGCTCGAAGGATGCCTCTGTCAATAAATTCCGCAAGGAGCGCGGTACGCTCATCGCCTCCGGATTCATCGCCGGAGGAGCTTTGATGGGAGTGGTAAGTGCCATCCTCAAATACATGGAGTTCGATGCTTTTGCCGAAGAGTGGCATGCCATGGCAGGTGCCGAATGGTTGGCCATCGGCATGTATGCGCTGATCATCCTCTACTTCATCGTCGATAGCGTCAGAGGCAAGAAACACGAAGCATAACAACGAAACAAAGAATATGAAACTGAAAGAAAGATTTCTCCAATATGTAGGCTTCGATACGCAGAGCGACGAATCCTCCACCACTTTCCCCTCCACGGACAAGCAGCTGGTGCTGCTGCGTCATTTGGCCGAAGAGATGAAAGCCCTCGGCCTGTCCGAGGTCGAAATGGACGAGTACGGCTATGTCATGGGCAGCATCCCTGCCACTCCGGGCTGTGAGCATGCGCCCGTGATCGGATTCATTGCGCACGTGGATACGGCTCCCGACATGAGCGGCAAGGACGTGAAGCCGCAAATCATCGAGAACTATAACGGCGGCGACATCCGTCTGAACGAGGAACTGACAATGCGTGTGGCGGATTTCCCCGAGTTGGCGTTCTTCAAAGGACATACACTGATCACTACGGACGGTACTACCCTGCTCGGTGCCGACGACAAAGCCGGTGTGGCCGAAATCATGACGGCTGCGGAGTATCTGCTCGCGCATCCCGAAATCAAGCATGGCAAGATTCGCATCGGATTTACTCCCGACGAGGAAATCGGTCGGGGGGTGGATCACTTCAATGTCGAGCGGTTCGGTGCCAAGTTCGCCTACACGATGGACGGCAGTATAGAAGGAGAGCTGGAGTATGAGAACTTCAATGCTGCTTCGGCCAAACTGACCGTAAACGGCCGCAATATCCACCCCGGATATGCCAAGGGCAAGATGATCAATTCGCTGCAAGTGGTATGCGATCTGCATGCTCTTCTGCCCGAGGCCATGCGACCGGAGGCTACTGCCGGCTACGAAGGATTTTTCCACCTTATCGGCATCAACGGTTCGGTAGAGAAAGCGTCGGTGTCTTATATCATTCGCGATCATGATCGCAAACTCTTTGAAGAGAAAAAAGAGCTGATCAAGGCTGCCGTAGCCTACATCAACCGCAAGTACGGTTCCGACATCGTTTCGCTCGAACTCAAAGACCAGTATTACAATATGCGGGAGATGGTGGAGCCTCATCCTGAGATTATCGAAAAAGCCATCGCTGCCATGAAGCTTGCCGGTGTAACGGCCAAGGTACAGCCTATTCGCGGCGGTACGGACGGAGCCAGACTCTCTTATATGGGACTCCCGTGCCCGAATATATTTGCCGGTGGGATGAACTTCCACGGCAAGTTCGAATACTGCTCGCTCGATTCCATGCAACGGGCGGTGGACACGATTTGCCATTTGGCTGCTCTTTGGGCTGAATAGTCATCGCACAAAACAAATGACGATCTATTCTTTCCTTTCTTACGATCATTGATAGAGAATGGTTTGAAAGCTTGGAGGGAAAGCCTGCACAATGGTTTTTCCCTCCGGCGTTTCCTCCGTCCGATTCATTTGGTTATGAAACAAAACTTTTCCGAACGTTACGCTCGTCAAACGGCTCTTCCCGAAGTGGGAGCCGACGGACAGCAGCGATTAGGTAGCTCGCATGTCCTTGTCATAGGGGCCGGAGGCCTTGGTTGCCCGGTCCTGCAATATCTCTGTGCTGCAGGTGTGGGGCATATCAGCGTTGTCGATGATGATCGTGTCGGCATCAGCAATCTCCAGCGTCAAGTGCTCTATTCCGAAACCGATTTGGAACAGCCTAAAGCCATTATGGCTGTAGCTCGTTTGCAGGCGATGAATAGCGATTGCCGATTGGAAGCCTTCACCGAAAGATTTACAGAGCTGAATGCCGAGATGTTGGCCGGCGAGTGCAACCTTATTATCGATGCTTCGGACAACGCCGCGACGCGCTACTTGATAGATCGTACTTCTCTTGCACTCGGAATCCCTTGGGTGTATGGCAGCATTGCCGGGTGGAGTGGACAATCCACTGTCTTCGGTTATGGCCATCCGGTACGTTATCCGGATCTTTTTCCCTCCGGCGAAGCAGCTTCCGAGGAAGTACCCCCCGCCGTTATCGGAGCCTTGCCCGGTGCCGTTGGGTCTATGATGGCGGCCGAAGCCATCAAAATCCTCTTAGGACGGCCCACCGAAGAAACTCTCAGCGGCCGTCTCCTCCTAATGGATCTATTGCATGGCGAGTCGCGCACCATCCGCTATTAGCGATCTGAGTAATCAGAATAATTCCGATTCCCCTCCCCAAAGCCATGTCCTTCAATCTGATCGTCGATCAAGGCAATTCTGCCTGTAAGGTTGCTTTCGTCCGAAATAACAGCATAGAGAGCATTTCCTTCCTGCAGGGAAAAGCCGGACAGGCACTCATACCCCTCATCGCTCCCCACCGTTTCGATAAGGCTATCTACTCATCCGTGGGGCTTCCTGACGAAGATGCCGAAGCCATTGTGAGAGGCTGTGCAGCTGATTCCTTAATTATGGGAGCTGAGACACCCGTACCCATTCGCCTGCAATACGATCGCCGCACTTTGGGTGCCGACCGGCTGGCTGCAGTGGTAGGAGCCTATAGTCTCTATCCGAATACTGAATTGCTGGTGATCGACGCCGGTACTGCTATCACCTATGAACGAGTATCTGCTGATGGGATCTATCTCGGTGGCAATATATCACCCGGTCTCCACTTGCGCTTCAGGGCTCTTCATCACTTTACAGGGAGGCTTCCCTTGATCGATCCTTCCGGTATCTCTCCGAAAATAGCCGAGTATGGCTCCTCGACCGAAGAAGCTATCGCGGCCGGAGTAATTCATGGACTGGCAGGGGAGATAGACAGATATATTGACGATCTGCACGCTAAAGTAGGGCGGTCTGCCGTTATACTGACCGGAGGAGATGCCAACTATTTGGCACAGATTATAAAAAGCAGAATACTAATTCATCCCGATTTAGTACTTTTGGGCCTAAATAGAATTTTAGAATATAATGTATAAAGATTATAAGGGTTTGTATGCGTCGCTTCGGTGGTGTATCCTGATCATTGGGTTGCTATTTGCAGCAGACGGTATACAGGCTCAGAACAACAACTTTACCGAGTCGCCTTACACTCGTTTTGGTCTTGGTCGTCTCGGAGAACGGACGACTATTAGTGGACATTCCATGGGAGGACTCGGCGTAGGTCTGCGTCAGGGCACATATGTCAATGCCGTGAATCCTGCTTCATATTCGGCTGTGGACTCAATGACATTTATCTTCGATTTCGGTGCATCTACCGGAATTACATGGTATGCCGAGAACGGAAAAAAGGACAATAGGAAAATGGGAAACATTGAGTATTTCGCCATGCTTTTCCCTATTTCCAAATCCATTGCTATGAGTGCGGGAGTGCTTCCTTACTCTGCATCCGGGTACCAGTTCGGATCCGTTGATCAAGTAGAAGGAGGTAGCGTCCAGTACACCCGTAAATATCTGGGAACAGGCAATCTGAACGACCTCTATGTCGGTATAGGTGCAACTCCGTTCAAAAACTTCTCAATAGGAGCCAATGCTTCATTCCTTTTTGGACGATTCACTCACAGCAGGCAGGTTATCTTCTCCACGGAGGCTCCTTACAATCCCGTACATCTCTCGACACTGTATTTGAAGGCTGCCAAGTTCGACTTCGGTGTGCAGTATCATCTTCCTCTCAAAGCAGATCGTTCGCTCGTTATCGGTGCCGTCTATTCTCCACGGGTGAAGATGCATAGCGAGCTGACTCAGATTAAGAATCAGGTTCAGAACGGTGTAGTAGTGGAGAGCGAAACGCAAGAATATATCAAAGGCACGGACTACTATACCCTGCCTCACACATTGGGTATAGGTTTTTCTTATGAAAAGAAAGATAAACTTCTCTTAGGAGCAGACGTCCAATATAGTAAATGGAAAGGTGAGAAGTTTTATAAATCCGATTGCAAATTCCAAGATAGAATACGGGTATCTCTCGGCGGAGAGATCATACCGGATATAAATGCCGTTGGGATGTGGCCTAAAGTTCGCTATCGCTTCGGTGTACATGGTGAAAATTCTTACCTGAAAGTGCCGACTAAAGGCGGTGTGTATCAAGGATACCATATCGTAGGTGCTGTATTCGGTATAGGTATCCCGCTCAATGACAGACGTTCGTTCGTAAATGTCTCTCTTGAATATGACCGGTTGATCCCGAAGGAGGGTATGATCAAAGAAAATGCTCTGAAATTGACCTTCGGCCTCACGTTCAACGAGTCATGGTTTAAAAAGCTGAAACTGAACTAATAGAAGGAAAAATGTTGGACATTAAAAGAATAAAGAAGAAAATGAACGCAAGAAATTTGTTTGCAACGGCAGCATTGCTTTTTACCGCAAGCACTGCTTTTGCTCAAACCGGAGCCCAAACAAATACCCCATTCGGTAGTGGAGAAGACAGTATCCGCTGTCGCCAAAACATAAGTCTCTTTACCTCTTATGCGAAAACGGGTAATTACAAGGACGCTTACGATTTTTGGGAGAAAGCCTATGAGGAGTGCCCGGCTTCCACGAAGAATATCTATATCTACGGTGTGAAGATTAGCGAATGGCGCTTACAAAACGAACAGGATCCGGCCAAACGTCAGCAGATCATCGATAAAATTCTAAAGCTGTATGATGACCGCGCCAAATACTTCGGAGAGGATCCCAAGTATGGAACGGACTATATAATGGCCAGCAAGGTGTCGGACTACATGCAATACATGGGCGATAAAACGGATTATGACAAGGTTTATGAATGGATCAAGCCGACCATCGATCAGCATGGAGAGAATGCTACGCCTCGTGCTTTATTCTATTATGCCTACTCTTCTCTGAACAAAGCCATCAGAAATGAGGCATGGCATGAAACCTATATTAAGGATTATACGTTTGCATCCCAGGCTATGGAAAAGCAGTTGGAGGTAGTGGATGAGCAGGGCAAAGAATTTATTCAGCCGCTCAAGACCCAGATCGACGAACTCTTTGCTCAGAGTGGTCTTGCAGACTGTAATACTTTGGTGAAAATGTATGGTGATAAGCTGGAGGAGAACAAGACGGATACGACTTTCTTGAAGAATATGCTCGGTATGTTCCATGCTTCTGATTGTGAGACTCACCCACTTTATTTCCAAGCCAATAAATACCTCTTTGCCGTACAGCCCTCAGCTATAGCAGCTATGGGTCTTGCCAAAGAAGCAATGGAAGGAAATCGATACAATGAGGCCAGCGACTATCTCCAAAAGGCTATCGAACTGAGTAAGAATGCCAAAGACCGTGCAGCCTGCAACTATACGTTGGGTCTGTTGGCCATGAAGCAGGGGAGTTACTCTACGGCACGTTCGTATTGTAACAAAGCTCTTGCCGAAGATCCTGCGATGGGCGATGCTCTTATCCTGATTGCCCAGATGTATGCAGCAACGGCCAATACTGTCTTCCCCGGTGATGCCATCAAGGCACGCTGTGTATATTTCTTGGCAGTGGACAAGCTCCAGCGTGCCAAGAGTATCGATCCTTCTTGTGCTCCCAGAGCCAATCGTCTGATCAGTCAGTATAGCCGCAACTTCCCTTCACCGGCCGATGTGTTTATGCATCCGGATTTGGAAAAAGGTAAGAGCCTCTTTGTCGGAGGATGGATCGGCGAATCTACTGTCATTCGCTAATTCCATTCCGGTACGCAAATTCGTTTGCGCATGGACCCCGGCCAACGAATAACAACTATCAAGAACACAACACTGCTTCTGTTGGAAGCAGTCGTTGTGTTTTTCTGTTTCTTATCTTTCGCCGCTTGCCGGAGGGGTAAAACAGAGGTGTTCAAACATGACCTAAATCTGGATTCGGCCTATTCGATGCACACGACTGATGTCAATACGTTAATATCCGATTCCGGATTGGTACAGTTCAGGATGAAAACCAAAGATTGGTTCATATATGACAGGGGTGAAAAACCTCACTGGCTATTTCCCCATGGAATCTATGTAGAACGCTTCGACACCCTGAATCACATCTTAGCCACTATCGTGGCGGATACTGCCTATTATATGATCGATGAAGATCGCTTTATTCTCATTGGTCATGCACATATCCGCAATATGAATGATGAGAACTTCCATTCCCCCCGATTTATATGGGATAAGAAGAACGCCATCGTTTATTCCGATGATACGGTCTACATTCAAAGCCCCGACAAAATACTCCGAGGAACATCTTTCACCGCAACTCAAGATATGGGTGAGTACACCATATTCAATCATTCCGGTGACTACTATGTGAGTGAAGAGGAGGACAAATCTGCCGACACTATACCGATTCATAGAGGAGATCGGACGGCAAGGCCTACCACTTCTCCTTTCATGCCGAGACCATCGGCCTCTCCAACCACCAAAGAGCAAAAATGAATTACCTGTACATACTGATTACACTTTTACTCTCCGGCTTTTTTTCCGGTGCTGAGATTGCGTTCCTTTCTTCGGACAAACTGCGTCTTGAGTTGGACAGGAATAAAGGCGATCTCACGGGCAGAGCATTGAACTTGCTGTATCGACATCCTGACCAACTGGTGACCACCCTTCTTGTAGGTAATAATATCGTTTTGGTGGTCTATGGTCTGCTGATGGCAGGATTGCTGGCTGCACCTTTGACACAATGGATTGATAACGATGCTATGATCGTCATTCTCCAATCTGTCTTATCCACTATCGTCATACTGTTTACCGGGGAATTTCTACCCAAAGCCATTTTCAAGACCAATGCCAATATGATGATGAGGGTATTTGCTCTCCCTATCGTGGCCATCTATTATCTGCTTTATCCTCTGTCTAAACTCTTCACCGGTTTATCTCGCTCTTTTATTCGTCTGGTAGACAAGAATTATGTGCCTACAACAGTAGGGTTGGGGCGTGTAGACCTCGATCATTATTTGGCTGAAAACATGTCCGGAGAAAACGAACAGAACGACTTGACTACCGAAGTGAAAATCATCCAGAATGCTTTGGATTTTTCCGGTATTCAGGTACGTGACTGCATGATCCCGCGCAACGAAATGATCGCATGTGAACTTCAAACGGACATCGAGGTACTCAAAAAAACTTTTATTGATACAGGTCTCTCCAAGATCATCATTTACAGGCAGAATATCGACGACGTAGTGGGATATATTCATTCGAGCGAAATGTTTCGTGGGCAGGACTGGCAGAAGCGTATCAATACTACTGTCTTCGTACCCGAAAGTATGTATGCCAATAAACTGATGCGCCTACTCATGCAGCGCAAGAAGAGCATTGCGATCGTCATCGACGAACTGGGAGGCACGGCCGGGATGGTCACTTTGGAAGATCTGGTAGAAGAGATTTTCGGTGACATAGAGGACGAACACGACACGCGTAAGATCATAGCCAAACAGCTCGCTCCCCATACCTATCTGTTTAGCGGTCGTATGGAAATAGATGATGTAAACGAGCGTTTTGGCTTGTCCCTGCCTGAGTCTGACGACTACCTTACCGTGGCCGGATTTATTCTGAATACCCATCAGAGCATCCCGATGACCAACGAAGTCGTGGAGATCGGCTCTTATACTTTTACTATTCTTAGATCCTCTTCTACGAAGATCGAACTGGTAAAAATGTCCATCGACGACCAATCGAACTAAAAAACAATCAATTGAAAGGCTTGGCATTTTGAAGTCGGTTTGTATCTTTGTGGCTTAATAAACACATTCTTAATAGTGCATAATAAATAGAAAACATAATAACAAAATGGCGACATTAGAGAAAATTAGGGGTAAAGCCGGTTTACTCATCGTAGTGGTGGGTGTGGCTCTTTTTGCCTTTATTATCGGAGACTTTCTCCGATCCGGATCTACTTTCTTCCGTCAGAGTCAAGAAGTAGTCTTGGACATTAACGGAGAGAAAATCAAAATCTACGATTATCAACAGCGTCTCAAAGTGATGGAGAAACGCGCCGAACGCAACGGAACAAAGATCACCGACGAACAGCGTGCTTCTCTGAACAATCAGCTGGCACAGCAGTATGTACAAGATTATGTACTCCGGCAGCAAGCTGAGAAGTTGGGCCTTAAGGTAAGTCCTGAGGAGTTATTGGCTTTGATTATCGGCGATGGTGTTCAGCCCTCGATGTTCGCCCAACAGTTTTTCTCTCAATTTGGCATCAATAGTTCAGACAAGGCTGCTGTGAACGATTTTCTCAATCAAATCAGCGAAAAACAGATTAAAACTCTCCCTGCCGACCAGCAAGGTTATTTGTACGAAATCCAAAGCGAGTGGCAGAACGTGGAAAAGCAAATCGCAGATACGCGTATGCAGGAAAAGTTGGGAGCCCTGCTAACCCGATCTTATGCCATTAATGATATTGACGCCAAATACGAAGCGGGAGTCCCCAGCCGCGAAATAGCCGTAGCACAAGCTCCTATATCGGTGCTTGGCGATACTTCTATTCGTGCAACAGACGAGGAGATCAAAAAATACTATAATGAGCACAAAGAGTTCTTCGTGCAGAAATATCCCTCTACCATCGTCCAATATATCAGCTCTCAAGTAGTACCGAGTGCTCAGGACATGGCTAATGCAGAAGTGGAGATGCAGAAGGTACGCACCGAGATGCAACAGCAAAGCGATATGGAAGCTCTTGCCCGCAACTATTCGGATAAGTTCGTATCTCCCTCCTTCCTGACTTCTGCCGAACTCGATCGTATGAATCTTGGTGCAAACATCACCGAATTTATCAAGACCACGACACCGGGTGAGGTTAATGTGCCGATGTTGGAGAATAACCATTATTCTTTGGTAAAATTAGTGGCTAAAAAGTCCGGCTTCGAGTCGCTCAATATAGCGGTCATTGCACTGGACTCTGCCAATCTGTCTAAGGCCGATAGCCTTTGCGATGCGCTGAATGCAGGCGGTGACTTCGCTGCTGCGGCTCGTACATTCAGTGCAGATCCCAGCTCTCGCGAAGTAGGGGGTGTATTGACATTCCCCAATCAGTTCACCCAAATGCCGGATAGTGCCATTACTGAGGCTATGGCTCAGCAGCTGCGCCTCGACACTCTTTTCAGCGTTCCGGTAAATAGAGTGATCAAAATGAATCAGGACAAGTTCGTTTTCCTGGCTAAGGCATTCAATCCCAAGCCGGCTGTAGAAAAATACAGAATTGCCTATATCGGAGTAGATGCTAACTTCTCTGATGAGACATACAATAAAAAGTTTGCGGAGCTGAACGAGATGTTGAACTCCGGCAATCCTTTCTCCAAACTCGCGGAACAGGCACGCAGCAAGGGCTTGAGTATAGAGGAAAATGCCGAAGTGACGGTATTCTCGGATCACGTAGGCAATATCCCCTCCTCTCGTGAGATCGTTAGCTGGGCTCTCAAAGCAGAGAAGGATGAGGTAAACGAAAAGATCTTCCGTTGCGGTACCGATTATTTGGTGATTGCTGCCGTAAAAGAGCAGATCCCCTCCGGCTATCGTCCTATGGACAAGATCAAAGAGCAAATTGCTAATCAGCTGCGTGTCGAAAAGCAAGGCGAGAAACTGGTGGCTGATCTGAAAGCCAAGAAATTGGACAATCTCGAAGCCTATGCTTCTGCGATGAACACAAAAATCGACACGCTTGCGGGAATCAGCTACTCTCCGCGTGGAGGTGAAGCAGCCGAATTGGCCGGATATTCCATGTCTACGCCGCTGACTAAGCTGTCCGAACCTTTTGCTGCTCGCAACTACGTGATGGTAGTAAAGCCTTTGACGCAAAATGAAAAAGCTGCCGGTCAGAGTGTAGAAGCTCAGGTAGCTCAAAAACGTCGTGCCCTCGGTCAGCAGACAGCGTACCGTGCATTCCGCAAAATGCTTGACCAGGTGCCTGTCACAGACAACCGTGCCCGTTTCTACTAAGCCATACATAGGGATGTAATACCTTATTGTATTTCTTACTGTTTGTAGCCCTGTTCCCTTTTGGGAGCAGGGCTTTTTATTTTACATGAGAAGGAATAATACTTTGTAGTCCGCATAAGAATTGATCTGGCCGGAGTCCTTTTATTTTACGAGAGTAGGGATAATACGGCCAGAAATCTGCCTTGTACTACAGTAGGAGAACCTTCCCTTTTTCATAAAGAGGGAGGAGAATAGTCTAAGGCAAAATGCCCCTTTGACGAAAAGAATTCATCCTCTCGCATTCCGGATCTGCATCATCTGAACAAGCAATGAAAGGACTCTGTCGCTCCAAATTCACACGGATTAGTGTCTGTCTTTAGGCTTCACCATGCCGTAGCATAAGGGGTTTTATATACCTTTGGAAATAATAAAATTGGATCACTCGCTATGGAACTTTGGCAATCGATACCGAAAGAGTTTATCAACTTCATGCTCGTCATACTTTTTTCTTTCAGTATGGGGATGGAGCAGCACAAGCAAAGTAAGGCCAATACGGAGAAGAGGATTTTCGGAACAGACCGCACTTTCACCTTTTTCGGGTTATTGGGCTATATCCTCCTGCTCCCATCGAAAGAGGAGATGTGGCCGTTTCTCATAGGTTTTATCGTCATTGCCTGTTTCATGATGATCTTCTATGTGATGAGAATCCGCGAAGAGGGACAGTATGGACTGACGACTGTGATGCTGGGACTTTTGGTCTATACCTTCCCCCTTGTCATAGAGCGTTGTCCTCTTTGGATAGCTCTTCTTGTTTTCGTCGTGGTTTTGATCTTTGCCGAGATCAAAAAGCCACTCCAGAACTTCAGTGCACAGGTAGGGGAGAATGAGTTTATCACGCTGGCCAAGTTCATTATCATTGCCTTTATAGTCTTACCCATGCTGCCGGATCAGGAGATTTCGGCTTTGCTTCCCGTCTCTCCTTATCGAATCTGGCTGGCCGTTGTTGTGGTTTCTGCGGTATCGTACTTCAGTTACCTGCTTCGCCGGTATATGTTTCCCAAGGCCGGTCTGATCCTTTCGGGAGTGCTCGGAGGCCTTTACAGCAGTATGGTCACAACAGTCATTTTGGCCAAGCAAAGCAAGGAGGGCAAGCACAGCCCTCGCATGTATGCCGGATCCATCATTATCGCTTCCGCCATGATGTATTTCCGCGTATATATCCTGCTCTTTATCTTCAATCAAAGCCTTGCCCTCAGCTCATGGCATTATTTCTTGCTCCTCTTCCTTGTCTCAGCTGCTGTGGGTTATCTTCTTTATAAAAAAGGGGAAAAGGCCAAAACCCTCGACATGCTTGATGCTGCCAACGATAATCCGTTGGAGTTTAAGGTCGCTTTGGTTTTTGCCATCCTTTATTTGGTTTTCTCGGCACTAACGCAATTCATGATCACGCAGTTCGGATCGGCCGGATTGACTACACTCTCCTTTATCGTCGGGTTCACGGATATTACCCCCTTCCTGCTGAACCTCTTCCAGGGGCATTATGAGATTACGTCCACGATGATCCTGATCGCCACCATGCAGGTCATGACCAGCAACAATATCCTGAAAGCCGCATACACGAAAGTGTGGAGCACGCCCGAGACCACCAAATGGACGTGGAGAGGCTTTGGCCTTATTATAGCATTGAATCTGGCCGTCATCCTCCTGCTCTATATGCTGTGATGCATCGGCCTCCTAAAACCCCGGTTTGCCCAAGCTAAAAACATGCCCCGATCAAACTATATAGTTTGGTCAAACTAAACTATATAGTTTGGTTCAACCGAACTATATACTTTGGTCGAACCAAACTATATACTTTGACAAAGCCAAACTATATACTTTGGTTTAGCCCCCTTTAGACCCTTGCTATCGGCAGCATCTACATCCCTGAAACAGAGGCTATAAGACCCCAATCGGAAACCCGCAAATAAGTGGATCCCTTCCAATGGTTTCATCTTCTTTCCTCTTGGCAAGAATCCGTTTGAGTGACAATACAAGTGCTTGGAAAAAAGTCTTTTATCTTATCTCTTGAGAAGAGATAATCTGTAGTTTTGTGCTCCGGAGTTGAGGCAAACTCAGCTCGATATAATGATTGTTCGGTTCTGATATATCCATTGAGAATGAGAAAACTCGTCTATCTGTTATTTGTTTTCCTCCTGCCATTCTCTGCTTGTCAAACCCAAAGAGGAGAAGGAAAGGGTAGAGAAGAGGCTATTATCCTGAACGACAGTGCCGTAAGGATGGCATTGCTTGGGGATTCGATCGAAGTCGTGAGAGCCATTCGACTGCTTGACGAGGCTACGGCTATCGATCCCGATTACTACATCGCGTACCGGAATAAGGCCGCTTTCTTGCGAAAGGTCGGACAGATAGAAGGTCTCTTTTCTGCTATGAAAGAGATGGAAAGGATCAGACCCCGGGATCCCTATACCAAAACGATGCTTGGAGCTTGCTATGAACGCTACTCGAAAGATATACGGCGAGCGATGCTCAAGTATGAAGAAGCGGATCGGCTATACAGGGTTATGTCCGATTCGATCACTCCCGAATCAAATACATATATTGCTTTAGTCACGAGTAGAGCAGGGAACCTGAAGCTTCTGGGGAGGCAGGCCGAAGCCGATAGCTTGTTGCAAGCTCTCTCCCAAGGCTATTCTGAGGATGAATCGATAGAAAATTTTGCCTTAGAGGAGGCAAAGATTTTGTTGGATAGACCACGTGAGGAATTGCTCGAAATGGTCTTCTCTTCCCCTGCTGTCGGTATTCCCTGATCAAGGAAAAGGCTTGCCCGATAGGAGCCGTCTGTCCCACTTGTCTATCGTAGAATAGTAGGGTGATGGACTTGTCCTTGTGGCCTGCTGTCGGTGATTCATGGCTTTTTTGGAACGACAATTCAAATGGCATAACTTTGTCCGGACAATAAAAACCACAAAAGCATGGATTTACATTTCGAAAATATCCGGCGGGAATACGACAAACGAAGCCTTTCCGCCAGCGACCTGACACCTACTCCTTTCGACCTTGTCACCAGATGGCTGCAAGATGCGGTCGAAGCCAAGACATATGAGCCTACAGCCGTTATCGTCGGGACAGCTACTCCTGACGGCCGTCCCAGTACGCGTACCGTTTTGCTGAAGGAGTTTATGAACAACGAATTTATCTTCTACAGCAACTATGAGAGTCGCAAGGGACAGCAAATGGCTGCCAATCCGCACGTCTGTCTCACATTCCTCTGGCATGAACTGGAGCGTCAGATACATGTGGAGGGGGATGTACGCATTTTGGAGCCGGAGCTTAGCGATGCTTACTTTGCCACACGCCCGTACAAAAGTCGGGTAGGGGCACGCATTTCACCACAGAGTCGTCCCATACCGGGACGTTCTTTCATCGTACAGGAGTTCATGAAAGAGTCGCTCAAATATGCCGGTCGCACTGTGCCACGTCCTGACACTTGGGGAGGCTTTGCCGTAAAACCGATACGAATAGAATTTTGGCAAGGGCGCGAAAGTCGCTTGCACGATCGCTTCCTGTACGAACTCCAGCCCGATGGTTCTTGGTCTGTTCACCGCTTAGCTCCATAATTCTTCGTCACTCAATACAAAAACTATCCCATTCGAATGAAACAAAAACTAACTCTTGCGATACTGTTTATGTCTTTCGTTTCTTTCTTTGGTTGTGCCTGCAAAAATGCAGCGCAGACAGATACCTCGGCGGACAAGTCGATCGTGAACAATGTCAATGCCGATCGCTTCCGCGAATTATTGGCTGATCCCGCCATACAATTGATCGACGTTCGTACTGCGGAAGAGTATGCCCAGGGTCATATTGCCAATGCCAAGCTATTGTCCGTCTCGGACAGTAACTTCAAGGAGCAGGCCGATCAGGAGTTGGACAAGGCTCGTCCCGTAGCCATTTACTGCCGGAGCGGAGGACGAAGTGCCAAAGCTGCCGATATTCTTTTGCGTAGAGGCTATTTTGTTTACAACCTTCTCGGCGGATACAAAGGCTATCCGTACAAGTGATTAATCGTCTGAGAACCATGGGGAAGAGCGAGCCACGAAGCAATGCCCCATGGCTCATGTTTCTTTCCTTTTATAGTTTCTCTCCGCCAATGGATTGCCCTAAGTCCTCATATATCGTTCGAATAGCAGCCATCCTCTGCTTATTTGTCGGCAGGCCTTTGTCTGCGCAGAACTATGTGGATTATGTCGATCCGCTGATCGGTACGTTAAGCTCTTTCGAATTGAGCGCGGGCAATACCTATCCGGTCATCGGTATGCCGTGGGGGATGAATAGCTGGACTCCGATGACCGGTATACCCGGTGACGGCTGGCAATATACCTATTCGGCACACAAGATTCGCGGATTCAAACAGACTCACCAACCCAGTCCGTGGATCAACGACTACGGCCAGTTCTCTCTCCTTCCTCTTACAGCACCGTCGAGGCCGTCTTCAAGTGACTCCGTGGCTCTGACTAAGTGGTGCAAGCAACTCTTTTCGGACGAACAGGCTTCGTGGTTCTCGCACAAAGCGGAGACGGCGACACCATACTATTATAGTGTCTATTTGGCCGATTACGACACACGTGTGGAGATGGCTCCGACCGAGCGGGCAGCTATCTTTCGCATACGTTATTCCGGCAATGCCGCGAGCAGCTCCGGTCGATGGCTCCGTCTCGATGCCTTTAGCGATGGTTCGGAGATTAGCGTCGTAGATCCGTACACCGTAGTGGGCATATCTCGCAAGAATAGTGGAGGTGTGCCGGCTAACTTCGCCTGTTATTTCATCTTGCAGTCCGATACTCCTATGGTCGATGTCCTGCTTCAGACAGATGCCGGCAAGACAGGCGAGGGTGCAAGGGCGTGGGCAGCCTGCTGCTTCGATTCGCAAGAGGTTACCGTTCGGGTGGCATCTTCTTTTATCAGTGCCGAGCAGGCCGAAAGAAATCTTGCAGAAGTCAAAGGGCGGAGTTTCGACCGGATCAAACTCGCCGGTCGCGAAGCTTGGAATAAGGTACTCGGACGCATACACGTAGAGGGAGGAACGGAGGACGAGCGTACTACATTCTATTCCGCCCTCTATCGCTGTCTGCTTTTTCCCCGTCGCTTCTATGAGGAGGATGCTTCCGGCAATCCTCGGCATTACAGCCCCTACAATGGAGAGGTGCTTTCCGGTTATCTTTATACCGATACCGGATTTTGGGACACTTTTCGTGCCCTTTTCCCCCTGCTCAATCTACTGTATCCCGATGAAAACATTAAAATTCAGGAAGGTCTGCTGAATGCATATCGCGAGAGCGGTTTCTTCCCCGAATGGGCCAGTCCGGGCCATCGGGATTGTATGATAGGCAACAACTCTGCTTCTGTCCTCGCCGATGCCTACCTCAAGGGCGTTCGGGTAGGAGATACCCGTACGCTGATGAACGGACTCTTGCACGCTACGAAAGCCGTCCATCCGAAAATCTCCTCCACGGGTCGTAGAGGTTGGGAGTGGTACAACTCCTTAGGCTATGTTCCGGCTGATGCAGGCATCAACGAAAGTGCTGCCCGTACGCTCGAATATGCTTATAACGATTGGTGCATCTTCCGACTTGGGCGCACATTGGGTTTGGATAGAGCTACGTTGGACACATTGGCTCATCGTTCGATGAACTATCGTCATCTGTTCGATCCGGAGACCAAACTCATGCGTGGCAGGAATCGGGATGGCAGTTTCCGAACGCCTTTTTCCCCTTTCAAATGGGGAGATGTATTCACGGAGGGCAATGCCTGGCACTACACTTGGTCGGTCTTTCATGATGTGCAGGGGCTTATCGACCTGATGGGAGGCGATCGCCTGTTCGTGTCTATGCTCGATTCCGTATTCAATACCCCTCCTATGTTCGATGAGAGCTATTACGGATTTGTCATCCACGAAATCAGAGAGATGCAGATAACGGATATGGGCAATTATGCTCATGGCAATCAGCCCATACAGCATATGATATATCTGTACAATCATGCCGGCTATCCGTGGAAAGCGCAGGAGAGACTACGCGAAGTGATAGGGCGGCTCTATCGTCCTACTCCGGACGGGTATTGTGGCGATGAGGACAACGGACAGACTTCGGCTTGGTACGTTTTCTCGGCTCTTGGATTCTATCCTGTCACTCCAGCAACGGATCAGTATGTGCTCGGCTCTCCGATTTTCTCCAAGGTAATACTCTCTTTTCCCGACGGACACAAAACGGTGTTGCATGCTCCCGCCAACAGTGCCGATACACCTTACGTTCGGTCGATCAGCGTAGATGGAAAAGAATGGACCCGCAATTACCTGACTCACGAACAGCTTCGCTCTTCTGCATCCATTCAGTGGACGATGGATGCAAAGCCCGATTATAGCCGCGGTACGAAAGAAAGCGACAGACCTTATTCCTTCTCTATAGAGCAACAGACCCACGTTAATCACAGTAATTAATCATACATTTCCCCTCTTCGGACTATGAATACGAACAAAGCATTTACGCCTCGATCTGTGCTGATGAGCCTGCTTGGCTTCTTGATTCTTACACTAAGCTCTGCCGGATGTAAAGACGATGTCCAGACGGACATATTCAAGGATCCGGTGGACTATGTGAATCCTTATATGGGCAATATCAGCCATCTGCTCGTTCCCACTTTCCCCACTGTACATTTGCCCAATAGCATGTTGCGCATGTGTCCGGCGCGGGCCGACTATACTTCTCAGTTGATGGACGGACTGCCCTTGCTGCTGACCTCCCATCGTGGAGCAAATGCGTTCCGCCTCAGTCCGTTGAATCAACTGCCGGATTCCATCCCCACAGTTGCGAGCTATACCTATGACAATGAATCGGTACATCCCTACCGCTATTCTGTTTTGCTCGATGAGGAGGATGTAGAGGTGGATTTTGCTCCTTCTTTTCGCAGTGCCATTTATCGCCTGCGCTTTAATGCCGACAGTAGCCGCCATTACCTCGTCGTTCACTCTGAGAAAGGAGAATTGACTGCCGAAGGCAATGTCATATCCGGCTATCGGTATCTTCAGGATAGTACGCGGGTATTCCTCTACATGGAGACGGAGCAGCAGCCTGCGGCCTACGCCCGCCGTTCGGAAAAGGGCGAGTACATCTGGAATAAGGGGGCGGCAACGGGCAAAACTCTCGTGCTGAACTACGATCCGGTCGGATCGGACCTTTTCCTTCGCTATGGTATTTCTTACATCAGTGTGGCACAAGCCAAAAAGAATCTTCGTCAGGAAATACAGGCTTACAATGTGGAAGTGGTCTCTAAAATGGGACGGAACGAGTGGAATAAAACTTTGGGAAAAGTTCGGATCGAAGGAGGTACGATTCCTCAGCGACAGGTATTCTACACCAGTCTTTATCGTACCTACGAACGGATGATCAATATCTCGGAGGATGGTCATTTCTACAGTGCCGAAGATCATGCTGTGCATCCGGACAGGGGCATTCCCTTCTATACGGACGATTGGGTGTGGGACACCTATCGGGCTGTACATCCGCTGCGTATTCTTTTGGAGCCGGAGATGGAATCCCACATGGTCAATTCCTACATTCGTATGGCCTTGCTGAGCCCCGAGAAATGGTTGCCTACCTTCCCCGAAGTCACGGGTGACAGTCATCGTATGAATGGCAATCATGCTATAGCCATGCTTGCCGATGCCTATGCCAAAGGTCTTACGGGATTCAATCTGAATGAGGCGTATACGGTAGCCAAAAAAGTGATGGCCGAGAAGACGTATGCACCCTGGCAGCGTATGCCCAAAGGTGCACTCGATCGTTTTTTCGATGAGAAAGGCTACTACCCTGCACTGCCACAGGGGCAAAAGGAGACAGACCCTACCATACACTCTTGGGAAAAGCGGCAGGCTGTAGCCGTTACGCTTGCTATCGCTTATGACTACTGGTGCTTGAGCCGGTTGGCGCAGTTCTCAGGGCATGAGCACGAAGCGCGCGAGTTTCTGCGTAGGAGCTACGACTACCGGCATCTTTACAATTCGGAGACGGGATTCTTCCATCCCAAAGATGAGAAAGGACGCTTCATTCAGCCTTTCGATTACGAATTTGATGGAGGTCCCGGCGCACGTGATTATTACGATGAGAACAATGCATACACTTATCGCTGGGATGTGCAGCACAATTTTCATGATTTGATTGCCCTGATGGACGGACCGGAGCAGTTCGTTCGCTTCTTGGACGAGACTTTCCGCACTCCGATGAGCACGTGGAAGTTCAACTTTTATTCCAAGCTGCCTGACCAGACAGGCAATGTAGGTCAGTTTTCCATGGCCAATGAACCGAGCCTGCATATACCTTATTTATATGTCTATGCCGGTCAGCCATGGCGAACGCAGAAGTTGATCCATGAGCTTGTAAACGAATGGTTCCGAAACGACCTGATGGGAGTCCCCGGAGACGAAGATGGAGGAGGGCTGAGTGCATTCGCTGTCTTTTCGATGATGGGGTTCTATCCCGTCACGCCGGGTTTACCGGTCTATGTGATCGGTAGTCCTTTCTTCAGTAAGATAACGATCGATCTCGGTGGCGGCAACCACCTTACGATCATCGCCAACGGTGCCGGAGCAGAAAACAAGTACATCCAAAAGGCTGTGCTCAACGGGAAAACTTTGGATAAAGCATGGTTCCAGCACAGCGACATAGCCCAAGGCGGCACGCTGGAGTTGAAGATGGGACCGCGCCCCAACAAACTATGGGGAGTCGATACGCCTCCCCCTTCTGCCGATCCCTATCCGGGCGACTGATCTGTTTCTATAACCCTAAAGCTTGCTTCCGCCTTCGCGAAGGATGGTGTAGGGCGAGGTGGTACAGTCTACTACGGTGGTCTGCTCGAACGGGATGATCCCTCCGTCGAGTACCATTTCTACCGTAAGGCCATAGCGTTCTTCGATCAGCTCGGGATCCGAAGCGTATTCGGGCGTTTCAGGATCGAGGGGGAGCGAGCCGGTCAGCAAAGGACTGCCGAGCGATTCGGCCAGAAGACGGGTCAGCGGATGAAGAGCCAGGCGGATACCTACTTGCTTCCGATTCTTGAATACCTTGGGCAGCGAACTTCCCACCGGTAGGACGAAGGTATATTTCTGCATATGATTGTCCTTCATATAGCGGAATGCCTCGTTGTCTATACGGCAGTATTCGGCTGCCATGCTCATATCCGAACACATGATCGAGAGGCTTTTGCGCCGAGGATCCACGCCTTTCAGCTCGCATATCCGCTCCACGCTCCGATTCTGGAGAGCATCGCATCCGTAGGCATATCCTACTTCGGTGGGGTAGATAATCACTTTGCCATCGCGAAGAGCCGATACGGCACGCTCCAATTCTCGTCTGTTGGGGTTGTCGGGGTAAATCTTGATGATCATATTATTTCAGTGTATATCGAAATAGGGTGAAAGTCTTATACTGTCTTCTTTTGTGAAGGTCGGTAGCTTCAGCAGTTGTACCCAGCTACCCTGCCATTGGCTGCTGCGCAGCAGCCGTTTGATCTCGTCCCGTTGCTTATAGTTGATGTAAGGATGCCGAAGGATACTATCCCCTACGACTCCTTTTAGATCGATACGATCCGGCTTGATTCCTATTTTGAACCACGGTCTTAGAGCACAAAACCGTTCATAGTCCATACCGTAAACTTCCTGTAGCTGTAGCACGGTATAGTAGCCACCAAGCTGTCGGCGGTATGATACGATGCGCCGAGCGAATGTAGGCCCTATCCCGGGTATGCGTGTGAGTGTGGCCGAGTCGGCTGCATTCAGGTCGATCACTGTACCACGGGGAAATTTGTCGGTCGATCGGGCATAGGCTTCTCTGACAGGAGGCCCCACGTAGTCTGCATCGGTGACGATGCTGTCCCGGACTTTCTTGGGGGATCGCTTTGAAGGGGAATAAGATCTGACGTAATCCTTCTTTTCCTCTTTTTCCATCGGCTGATCGGCCTGCGTTTGAACAGCTTCGGATAAGGGTGCGCTGCCACTGGCCGGCCTTGCTTTGAAGATGAATAGCCCGATGATGACCATCATCAGGAGTAGAGCGCTGATAATGCTTTCCGATTTGCCGAAGTGGAAGAAATCTTTCATCTACGTGTCGGGAGCTTGTCTTGTGGTTGGTTTATTCGGAGAAGAGCAGCCCATCGCGCATGTGGAGGATGCGGTCGGTGCCGGCTGCCAATTTCTCATCGTGGGTGACTATCAGGAAGGTCTGTCCCATCTCTCGGCACAGACGGAAGAAGAGAGCATGCAGCTCTTCCTTGTGCGTTGAGTCCAGACTGCCGCTCGGTTCATCGGCAAGGACGATGGCCGGATGGTTTACCAAAGCACGTGCCACGGCTACTCGCTGCTTCTCACCGCCGGAGAGTTCCGAAGGCTTGTGCGAGGCTCTGCCGCTGAGGTTCAGCTCGGAAAGCAGTCGTTCGGCTTCTTGCGAAGCCTCTTTTCGGCTCTTTCCGGCTATCAGAGCCGGTATCATCACGTTTTCCAGAGCTGTAAATTCGGGCAGCAACCGATGAAATTGGAAGATGAATCCCAGCCGTCTATTCCGAAATTCGGCTTGCTTCCGATTGTTCATACCCATTATATCGGTGCCGTCGATGCACAATTCTCCACTGTCTGCCCGATCGAGCGTACCCAGGATTTGCAGCAGCGTAGTCTTTCCGGCACCGCTTGTGCCGACGATGGAGACTATCTCTCCGCGATCGATGGCAATGTCTACCCCTTTCAGTACTTCCAGTGAGCCGAAACTCTTGCGAATGTTGCGAGCTTCTATAATCATTGTTCGGTCAGTTTTTCTATTACATAAGCGGCTATCCTGCAACCGAAAATAGCCGGCATATAGGATATGGTACCGGCTGTGGAGCGTTTGCAGCGTTCTCCTTCGATCTCCATCACAGAACTTTCGTCCGGCAATTCGCTGCTGAATACAACCGGCACGCCACGTGATATTCCCAGCTTGCGGAGCCGCTTGCGGACGGCACGCGCCAACGTACAGTTGTACGATCGGGCTATGTCCGCCACCTCGATAAGCGAGGCATCGCGTTTGGCTCCTGCTCCCATCGAACTGATCACCGGCAGGCCTCGCCGCTTGCTTAGGGCGATGAGGAATACTTTCGGGCTGAGCGAATCTATGGCATCGACCACAAAGTCGTATTTGGCTGCATCCAGCAGCTCCTCCATGGCCTCATCTTTTAGAAAGGAGGCAACGGGGTAGACCTTTACCCGAGGATTGATATCCAGCAGACGATCGGCCAATACCTCTACTTTAGGCCGGCCGACGGTGCTGTGCAGGGCTATGATCTGCCTGTTGATATTGGACGGATTCACTACATCGGCATCTACTAAAGTAAGTTTGCCCACTCCTGCTCGGCAGAGCATCTCTGCAGCATAGCCACCTACTCCGCCGGTGCCGACGATCAGTATATGCGAGTGACGCAGCCTGTCGGCTGCTTCCGTGCCTATGAGCAGCTCCGTCCTCTCATCCCAACTGTCGCCCATGAGGAGCTTTTCCGTCTCTTCGGTCATTTGATCCCCCTTTCATCGAGTGCTTTGCGGTAGAGAGCCGCATTGCGTTGGTGTTCGGCATAGGTGTGGGCAAAACGGTGCCGGCCGGAGAAGTCCTCCTTGGCACACATATACAGATAGCCGTGCCGATCCGCTCGGAGCACGCTGTCCATGGTCGAGGTCTTCGGTAGCCGGATCGGGCCCGGTGGCAGTCCTTTGTTTTTATAAGTGTTGTACGGAGAGTCCGTCTGCAAATGGACATGCAGGATCCTGCGGATGGAAAAATCTCCTATTGCGAACTTCACCGTCGGATCGGCCTGCAGGAGCATTCCCTCACGCAAGCGACGGATATAGAGACCGGCTATCTGCGGGTATTCATCAGCTTTGCCCGACTCTTCCTCCACGATGGATGCGATAACGGATACTTGGATCGGCGTCAGCCCCAATGAGTCGGCTAGACTCCGCCGCTCAGCTGTCCAATAGCGATCGTAGTATCTCTTCAGCCTCAGCACCAACTCTTTCGGCCTGATGTCCCAATCCACTTCGTATGTCTCAGGCAGAAAAAGACTGCGGATGGAGTGTGGATCGAATCCCAGCGAATCGCAGAAAGCGGAGTCGGCCAACAGGGAAGAAAGCTCTTCCGGCTTCATCATCAGTTTGCCCGTCATCCTTCCGATCAGATCCTCCTGTGTGCGGACGTGGCGGAGGTGAAAGCGTACGGCCGACTGTTTCCCGTGCGCCAAAGTCTCCAATATCTGCTTGGTATTCATTTGTGGAGCTATCCCGTAGCGGCCCGGGCGGAGCTTCTCTCCTAATTTATAATAGCGAGCTGCCAGATGGAAAAACGAAGGCCTTCGCAGTCGGGTATTCTGCTGGAGCTGTCGCTCTACATCGGTCAGTGTCGTAGTCGGTCGGACGTATATATAGGTATTTTCCCGGGCATTGCCGGCAGGAGACAGCAGCAGGTAAGCTCCCAGCGAGACAAGGGCAATCGGTATGAGCAGCAGTGCCGTGACCCAAAGGATGAAAGCTCTTCTGCGCGTGCGACTCCTTCTTTTTTTGTGGGAGGCGGATCTGCCGGAGATCGTTTTCTTGCGTTTTTTCTGAACCATGCCCAAAGATAAAGCATTTATCCTGCTCCGGAGTTTCTCCAAAATCGTTACGGCTCTCCGCAAATCTCAAAGCGTGCATCGCTCCATATAGGTGTAAAAGCATGCAAGGCATACCCTTTCTTTGAGCAACTTAATTGCCCTCTCTTCACATCATATGCCTTCTCTAAAATTACGTGCCAAAAAAGTTTTCAACAACGAAGCTGAGTTTAGAATCATTCCAAATAAGCATCCGAAAGGAAGTGGATTTTGAACTCTGAAAGATGAGAAATCGGACTTTGTGAAGAAAAGAACCTCTATTCAAAAGATCGAATCACGATTTATATACAAAACGTTTCCGATTTGTATATAAATCATTTTCCATTTATATATAAAACGATTTTAATAAATATATAAATCGAAAACGTTTTGTATATAAATAGCAGCCTTCTAAAACCTTTTCGTAAGGTAATAAAACGACGACACCCACCCGATTTCTTCTTGAATCGGGCGGGTGTCGTATATGTTTTGGAGACTTACAGCAGAGCTACACCTCACTATTCATCATAGGCGTATCAGCTCTTCATCCGAATACTGCGATGAGAGATGCTTGTATCAGTCCCCATGAATCGTCTCAATGGATTGTTACTAAAAGAGAAATCCGTATGCATATCTATTGCCATATAACTGTTATTCAAGCGATTATATCTGGTGTGTAAGCCCTCTCCGATATACTCTTGTATACACTTCTGCGAGTAGCCTATCGCTCTGCAAATGTAGCAAAAAAGCCCAACCCCGATGCCCCGAAATCTCTGCTGTTTATCCCATCTGTCGCACTTGACAGCAGAAAAAGCGTGTCCTTAGTGGCTGCTTTCAAAAGCTTATCATAAATTTTTCCAAGATTTCCGCTTAATATATAGAATGTCAATTCCTTAATTCCCCTAATATGTGTTTATTTCGCTTGCTATAACTTCATATCTTTGTAGGCAAAATCGCTATACAGAAATCCGAAGAGAGAAAAGATATACAGCAATTCTATCAAAGAGGAGTTTTAGCAAAGCGAGGTGCTACAGGTACAGTTCAACAAACGGTTGAGCATGGATTTTAGTCTCGCCTATATTTATGCTTGCAATCGTAGGCACGCAAGCTTCTCTACTTTTTTCAGTGTGGCAGATTTGATTGATGCAAACTCAGGGGATTTAGTGAAATAAAGGCAGTATGAGTACTAAGTTTTTCAATAACAATCATGGTAATACACTCTTCGAAAAATTTAAGGGTATTGCAGAGGGTATGCCAAATCTCCATTCTTTTTTAGCTGTAGTAGGCTATTTCCGTTCTTCGGGATACTTTAAGCTACGAAAAGAATTGGGCGATATTTCTGAGATTAAGATTCTGGTAGGAATCAATATCGATGATATTTTTCGCAAGCACAACAAGGCTTTGTTGATGTTGGCCGATGAAGAAAAAGCCAAAGAGATTTACCACAGTGGATTTAAGGAAGATATCGTCAATGCTTTGTACTCACCCGAAGTGGAAGAAGGCATTTTGCAGATGTGTGAAGACCTCGTCTCCGGACGTTTGCAAATGCGTATCCATGCTACGAAGAACCTGCATGCGAAGTTCTATCTATGTTTGCCGGAAAACCACAGTGAGCATAGTGACGGTTGGGTGATTATGGGATCTTCCAACATATCCGACTCCGGATTGGGAATCAAGCAGCCACCCCAATATGAGCTTAATGTGGCAATGAAAGACTTCGATGAGGTCAAATATTGCTCCGATGAATTTTGGGCTTTGTGGAGCGAAGCGATTCCGCTGACAGCAGAAGACATTGGCGGTTATACAACGGAAACATACTTGGGCTATCAGCCCACACCCTATGAACTATATATCAAGGTACTGATTGACACCTTTGGTGATCAAATAGAAGACGATTTTTCTATTCAGTTGCCTGATGGTGTTAAGGATTTGAAGTATCAGAAAGATGCTGTTATCCAAGGCTATCAAATGCTGATGCAGCATAATGGTTTGTTCCTTGCCGATGTGGTGGGTTTGGGAAAGACAATGATAGCCACAATGATAGCCAAACGCTTTGTGGAGGAAAATGGCAGAAATACGAATATCCTTGTAGTCTATCCTCCGGCTCTCGAAGATAACTGGAAGAATACACTGAAGCTGTTCGGCATCTACAAGAAAGCACAATTCATTACCAATGGCAGCCTCTCAAAGATCCTTGAAGGACGTGACCAATATAAGGATAAGGAAGAATTCGACTTGATTATTGTAGACGAAGCGCATGGCTTCCGTAGCGATAGCTCCGGCAAGTATGATGAATTGCAGAAGATATGTAAGTCGCCATGTGCCAATCTGGGTTTCCTCAAGAGTTTACAGAAGAAAGTGATGCTTCTTTCAGCAACTCCATTGAACAATCGCCCGGATGATTTGCTGAATCAGTTGCTGTTGTTCCAAAACAGTCAAGGCTGTACTATTGATGGTATTCCCAATCTCAAAGGCTTTTTTACCCCACTCATCTATGAGTACAAGAAGTTGATGCGTGAACGTGCTCAGCGTGATGTCACTTCCGAGGTTGATAAAATATATGAGCAGATTCGTGGTAAAGTAATCGATAAGATTACTGTCCGCCGTACCCGAAACAATATTCTCAACGATCCAGACTATAAGGCGGATATTAAATCGCAGGGTATTATATTCCCCAATATCTTACCCCCAAATGAGTTGGAGTATGAAATGGATGTTGATACAAGAGGGCGTTTCTACGAGACTCTCAAACAACTCACAGATGGTCGTTCTGAAAACAATCCCGGGGGCAAAGGACTTGACTATGCTCGTTATCGTGCCGTTGAGTTTTTGAAACCCGAATACCGTAGCAAATACAAAAATGCGGTGCACATCGGTCAAACATTAGCAGGTATCTATCGTGTGCACATGGTTAAGCGATTGGAGAGCAGCTTCTATGCTTTCAAAAGATCACTTCGCACTCTCCTCCGTATCACTACCGATATGATTAAGATGTTTGAGGAGAACAAGGTTATCATTGCCCCCGATTTGAAAGTGAAAGACCTCCAAGCAAAAAATATGGAGCTTGACCAGATTATCGAGTATGCAGTTGCAAAAGGATATGTTCGAGAGGATATTCTTTTTACCGCCGACTGCTTCGATCCCATATTTCTAAATATGCTCCATCACGACAGGGAGATATTGCAACGCCTCAATTCCGACTGGGAACAGGAGCAAGACGACCCCAAATTTGACAAGTTCCGTGAAAATCTTACTCATAAATTCTTTGACAAAGCAATAAATCCATCAGGTAAACTGGTGCTTTTCTCCGAGAGCGTAGACACTTTGAGTTATCTCTATGAAAGACTGACAAAAGAAATTGGCCGTACTGACGTCCTTATGGTAACAGCAGCTAACCGTAACCGTTTGATGCCAACCATCAAAGAAAACTTCGATGCCAATTTTGAGAACGAATCAACGAAGTACAATATAATTATAACCTCAGATGTGCTTGCCGAAGGGGTAAACCTGCATCGTTCCAATGTAATTGTCAATTACGATTCGCCATGGAATGCCACCCGCTTGATGCAGCGTATAGGTCGTGTAAACCGTATCGGATCAGTTGCTCCCAGCATTTACAACTATATGTTCTACCCCTCGCAGCAGGGAGATAAGGAAATTCAGTTGTATAAGAATGCACTTGTTAAGCTGCAAGGTTTCCACTCTGCATTTGGTGAGGATGCACAAATCTACTCCAAAGAGGAAATCGTGAAGGTGTTCAAAATGTTCGACAACAATGTCAAGGATAGTATCGACAAGAAGATCGCTCTTCTTCGGGAGGTAAGAGACGTCTATAATAGTGATCGTAAGCTTTATCACAAAATCAAAGCATTGCCAATGAAAAGCCGTGTAATGCGTGAAAAAGATAAGCATAGAGGCAAGTCCGTAATCTTTGTTTCTTCGAATGTGAAAATGGAGTTCTACTTGGCTACGTCCAAGGGAGTAGAGGCGATTGATTTCTTGGATGCTGTAAAATATCTCAAGGCAAAACCGGAAGAATTGCCTATACCATTCACCAACGAGATAGAGCACTACAAGCACGTCAATTGTGCATTGGATCAGTACACTACGGAATATGTAGAGGCTGCTGATACCTCATCTATTAATCGTGTAGATCTTGATAAGACTTCGCTTGAAGCCAATAAATTCCTACGTACCATCAAGCAGATTACGACTGATACCCAATTGAAGTTGCAATGCGATACTCTCATCAGATATATCAATGAGGGGATCTATTCCCAATTACCTCGTTATCTGAAATCTTTGTCTCGAGAGTACAAAAATGATCGCCTCAAAATGAAGCAGGAAGAGTATAAACTGCAAATGGAAATCGACAAGTTGATCGTGGGGTATCAGACAATGAACAAGGAACAACGCCACAATGCTCAAGATCTTTCCAATCCACAAATCATCATATCTGAATACTTCAAATAAGAATTATTATGGCAAACGCATATACCCCCGATGCTCTAAGAATCCTGTTTCAATCGTCATTCAACTTGGAACAATGGTATTCGTTCCTGCAAGGTTTCTTCCACGTAAGTGAATTGAAAGAAAAGCCCGAAAGGATCATCGGTGATTCAGCTGATGAGGGTTATTACCTGGGAAGCATCGATACCACTGATAGTTATCGTATAGGCTTGTTTCATTACAAAATCAAGAAAGGTTCTGTTGTCAACAAGCGTGTAGGGCTTCGCAATCTTGTCAAGTCCTTTATCAATCCAACTTGGGGGGAATTTGATGCCGCTCTTGTCGTTTTCGATGATGGCAACCACTGGCGTTTGTCATTTATCAGTGATCTCAAAGGAGACAGTACTGCTCCCAAACGATATACCTTCGTTTTTGGTGAAGCTGCGAATTGCTATAATACGGCTGTTAGTCGCTTTGTTAAGCTTCAAGGGGCAGGAGTTAGTTTCAGCACAATCAAGGAAGCCTTCTCTGTAGAAGCTCTCAACAAAGAATTCTTTGATAAGTATAGAGAGCATTACGCAGATTTTGTACAATATATTACGGGAAAGCGTTATGTGAAGCAAGGAGGGAAGTGGATTGAGAAACTGATAAGTGAGCCACATGTCCAACTGATGGCCCAATTTATAGGAGATGAAAAGCGTGTCCGAGATTACATTAAGAAACTGCTTGGGCGTATTGTCTTCCTGCACTATCTGCAACGCAAGGGGTGGCTGGGAGTCCCTGATGGTAAAAATTGGGGCGAAGGTGATACTGGGTTTATGCAACATCTCTTAGAATTTGCTACACCTGAGCAAAAAGAAAACTTTGTAGAAGTCGTCTTAGAGCCTCTATTCTATGGTGCTCTCAATACAGACCGTACAGTAGAGGGTGACCTTTTTAACACAGGTGTAAACTTCCCCGACATTGGTACTACGGTGCGCATCCCTTATCTCAATGGAGGATTATTTGAGCAGGATGAAAATGATTTACTTACCGTCAAATTTCCCAGTGAATATTTCGCACGATTGCTCGACTTCTTCTCACAATACAACTTTACCATTGATGAAAATGATCCTAATGATGCTCAAGTCGGAGTAGACCCCGAGATGCTTGGGCGTATCTTTGAGAGTCTTCTGGAGGACAATAAAGAGAAAGGAGCATACTACACGCCTAAGGAGATTGTGCAGTATATGTGTAGAGAATCACTCATCGCTTATCTACAAACAGATATAGATGAACAGAGCGAGGCTCGCCAAGCCATTGCTGATTTTGTGCGTAGCAATGATGCTAATTGCCTTCTGAAATACGAAGCCGGACAGGAGACCTATAATCTTTCCTCTATAGTATTAGAACGACTTAAGGAAGTTAAAATTTGCGACCCTGCTATTGGGTCAGGTGCTTTCCCTATGGGATTATTACGCGAACTCTACCATTGTCGTATAGCTTTGGAGGAGTTGTCTGTTACTCCCTCTGAAATCAAAAGTCAAATCATCAAAAACAACATCTATGGTGTAGATATTGAGCAAGGGGCTGTAGACATAGCTCGCCTACGCTTTTGGCTCTCTCTTGTTGTGGATGAGGATATGCCTCATCCTCTACCCAACCTCGACTACAAGATTATGCAGGGAAACTCCCTCCTTGAGAGCTACAAGGGACATGATTTGAGCAAGATATTAGATAGTTCAAATATTGTCTATCCACAAGAGGCTGAGCTATATTTACAGTTTGCCGATGATGAAAGCAGCACAAACCAAATTTTGCTGCGTCGTAAACTCGAAGCCTACTATGGTTGCCATGATAGCAAAGAAAAGCAGCACCTAAAAAATGAAATTAAAGACATTATTAATCGGCAAATCGAGAACATTAGATTAGAGAAGGGGGTACAGAGAGCTTTACATGAAGAAGTCGAGGCTAAACGAAAAAAAGTGGCAGAACAAGAAGTCTTAGATATCTCCAATATTGATATCATGGGTAATCCATACTTCTTCCTTTGGCACACTTGGTTTGACGATGTCTTCAATCGCCCCTCAGGACGCAACGGTTTCGACATTGTCATCGGTAATCCACC
>NZ_JRAT01000029.1:0-59518 GCF_000765945.1 Porphyromonas gulae | reverse complement strand
ATTATTTCACTTATGACATTGAACTTCTCTGCAAAACTATACTTCATAAATAAATTACACCCAAAAAGTTTTATGTCTAACTTTTTGGGTGCACTTCAAGGGCGACAGCAATAAGTCTGTAAACAGCTGTCAGAATAGGGCTGCCACGATGCTTAAGAGCAGGAGGAGAGCCTTCCAGCATATGAGCAACAGGGGTATCGCTATAAACAACCAAAGCGGATGAAGGAATAGCAACCAAAAGAAACTCAAGCCGAAAAACGACAACAACAAAACCCCCAACACAAGATTCTCCAGCGGGAAGCCGAGCCGATTCGGCAGCATTTTACGAACAGCAGCTGCTATGATGCCGGAAACTGCAGCATACCCCAGAACAAACCAAAAAGCCTTGGAGAGCTCTGGGACATCCAGCACGTACGTCAGTGCTACTATCGTTGCAAAGAGGTAGAGCAAGCCAGCCAAGAACTGGCGAAGTGTCATATCCCACATATATAAGTTTTATGGTTTGTTGACTACAGATAAGTCCTCTCTGATCCGCTCAGGCGTACGAGCGGTGAACTCAAGCCTGAGAGTCGGAATAACATTGCGATAGAATACGTCCCCAACCACGCGGTTGTAGAGCGGAGCGCGACCGGATGAGCGATAGGCCGCTCCCTTGGCATATTTGATGTTGAGGAAGCGGGTATAGTCCAGCGTACGAAGCCATAGCGTTCGCCGGGCTTCTCCACCGCAAGCGGCACACTTGCGAAGTGACTTTGCATATAATCCGTGCCTCCGCCATAGTTGCGAGTGACAGCGCACTCCGGCATCTTACTGATGCAATGGAACCCGCTACCGACTGTGCTATGTATGAACTCGCGCTTTATCATGTCGTTCGTGACATACAGCGAATGTACTATTTTTCCTCCATCATCCATCTGAAAGTCAGACTGTACGTATCATAGTTTCCGGATTCAGAGGGTTTGATTTCGTCTTGGAAGGAGATATAGGAGCCATCATTGCCCAGACACTACACCAGTCGGCACGTAACTCGCGGAGGCTGTTCCGTCAATTTTCGTGACATTAACGTTGAAGCTTAAGGAAAAACCTCGGCTGTCCGGAACAGAAGCAAGCATATCTTCGAGGCAATCTCTTACGATCTTCTTGCTGTCCTGTCCTCAAGAAAGAAAAAGGAATTTGTTTGTCGTTCTCATTCCGCATCTCCTTCCTGCATCAAAGATACGATGCCCACATCCATCCGTGCGTAATTCCCGCTGATGCGGACAGTCATTTCTTCGTCGTAGAGATTGATCAAATCGACATCGTAGCCCGACAAGTCCTCTATATTCTCGTCTCTCTATACCAGATGTACCTTCCGCAGATCTTCGCTTAAGCGGTGCAACGACTCCTCAATCTTGCGAGTAGTCGTTTCCGAAGGATGACGATGCCTGGAAAGATAGTGTCCGAGCTGACGCTGATTGATACCGGTCAGTCGCGACAATCCAGCAAGCGTAAAAATACCGCTGAAATAAGACAATATGCTCGGCACATCATGATGATACTCAAACTCAATCGAATTCAACAACTCAAGATCGGCTCCGCTCACTTCTTCTTTCATATTGTCGAAAGAAAGCTTGAAGTCCTGAATGGCTTCTTCGGCCGAGGCTCCTTCCCCCAAAAAACCAACGGGAAGATCATCCTTGAAATAGACTCCGTAACTTCCGTCTGCACCTCTCTCTATAAAGGCTTTTATCACTCTCCTTTTCATAACCTAAAAATATCATTAAACAAACTATATTAACGCGGAGGACGGGAGGGGAGAGCTTAAAGCTCTGCCCCCGAATCCCGCTTGATACTTGCAAGCACCCTGCCTTTACTTCCTGACTCCGATGGTTGCTTAGTCGAAAGGACTTATTGGTTATCGGACTATGCCAGATCGGGTGACCATTTTTGGAGTCACGCACGAAGTAACACCCAGACGCCTTTAATCTCTTCTCCAATTCTGAATACCTCATATAAATGTTTATTCATTATCACACCACAAAGATAGTAAAAATACTATCATACACATGCTTTATGCGTTTTTTGTCAGGTCAAGCTGACCGCGGACAATTCGGTCCCGATTTCGCGCAAGGCTTTTTCAATCTTGCCCATTTGCTCCTTGCTAATATACTGTCCACGCTTGTACTGCCTCATGAGCGAAGGATTGATCCCTATTCGCTTAGCCAGCGCAGATACATTGATGAGGAGTAGTAGTCGAATAAGGAGCCCAAGTCATACCTATACTCCCACTTGAAATCCTGCAACTCTTCGGGCAGACTTACCGATGCGTAAGACTCGATAACCTCTTGCACAGAAGTCTCGAAATCTGACATGGCTTCTACCACAGTGTCGCCTGTACCCATGATCGTGAAATCCTTGAGATCAGGTGTGAAGATGAAGAATGTTCCCTCACTATTTCTTTCTACCAAAGCTGTTGTTATCATAATCAATTCTATTTTAATTTATCCCAATAGGAGGCAGATAGGAGGGGGGGGGTAAAACCCTATCTGCTTTTAGTTTATTAAACGTGCTGGTCGCGATTTCCTGTTTGCCATGTCTGCCTATCTGTTCTCAGGATGATGATATATTATCGTGATTGGCTCCTGAGCGATGGAGTACCCCCTTCTCGGCTATCCGCTTGGGCCATTCCATTTCATACAAGAATATCATTAGATTACGTCACAAACATATAGCATATTTGTTACACACATAACTTTTGTATAAAAAGGCGGAGAGAAGTATGGGGCAATTTTCCAAAATCAAGAGCAACTCATGTCGTCAAACCTTTGACCACACTAACAAAATCACCTCATAAATACCTGTAGGATTGGGCATCGGCAGGGATGCCTATCTACCCTTTATGAATATGCCCTTACTGAAAAAATTTGGCAAAGTGGATATAAGTGACCGGAGTCACACGCTCAGGAAAACAGCCAAAGAATCGGCTTGATCACGAATTTGCCAAGAAGTAGCACAAGCAGAATGCCCAACACGACAAAAAGGGAGTGCTCTTCCATCGTGGCTACTCGCACGATAGACAAAACGACAGCGGACGAAAAGAAAGTAAGCAAAGCCTGACGAACCGGAGAAACAACCGAATCCGCGACAAAGATGCAAGACACAAGATATACAACGATAGCGAAAGCAAAAGACAGCCAAAAGACAAACAGTCCCGAAAAGACTCCAAAACCACCCTCTTCGCCGGCGACCCAATCCAAACCCTTGAGGATAAAAAAAACGACAAGGATCAAAGCAACCAAAAGTATCAAAGCGAGCTTGCCGGCCAATACAGCTTCCGCTCTTTTGTTCTTCCCCCTGAAACCTCTTCTCATGAGAATAAGCGATTTACAAAAAGTGTACGTTTTATATTTGACGTGGTCTTATAATCTTTTTCATTTGGACAGATAGATAGTAAGAACGCAGATCGGACGGGAGCTTTTCTAAGGCATAGCGGAGAGCTGTCCGTGGCATAGTGGCGGCATGTTTGTCAAGGAAAGCAAACAGAAGAGATTCCTGTTTTTTGCCCATCTCACGCAGCATCCAACCTACTGCTTTATGAATCAGGTCGTGCGGATGGTGGAGCAGTCGCTCAGCAATACGAGTGGTGGCTTCGTACTCTCCGTATCGGATCAGTCGCCAATTGGCTACCATCGCTATTCGTTGCTCCCACAACAAACTTGAATCGGCCAATCTATCCAGCAAGGCATTACCTTCGATGGGATGAGCATGGACATATTCGCCTACTATTCCGGGTGCAGATACATCGACCAAATCCCAGTTATTGATCATAGCCGTATGGCTCAGATAGGAGGCTAATAGCTCCTCCCGTACTTCTTCCGACCGAGTACGTCTGTATAGTTCGGTCATGCCGATAAGTGCGAGATGCCGCACCTCGTGATAAGGCCTTTCTAACAAAAGGGCGAGAGTTTTCACCGTCCAAGGTCTATGAGCCTTCTCGTAAGCGCGAATATCGGGAACGGATATTCCGAGGAAAAGATCGCCCTCAGCATATTCGCCCGGAGCAGTCTTGAAAAACCGCTGCATCTGTCCGGCACGCTCAGGATTTCCGATACGTTTGAAATCTGTCGTGACTCCTTGGGCTGTCAGTCGGCTATGATCCACGAGGCTCTCTACCTATTTATTTCGATTGGGCTACAGCTATTTCTTCCGGTAGCACAGAGGCTATTCGTCTGGATGTCTCACGCACAGCCTCAGATATACATAAGGGCTTCTCACCAAAATCCGAGACGGACAGGGGAGGATGGATAGTCAGCGTCAATCGATGAGGACGCGGCACGAGTTTACCCGGTGGAAGTACACGATAAGAGCCATCCAAGGAAACAGGAATAATAGGTACTCCCAACTCATCTGCCATCAGAAAACCGCCCTTTTTGAACCGAGCCAGACGGCCGTTTCGAGTACGACTACCTTCCGGGAAAATAAATATGGAAGTGCCTTCCGCCAAAACACGTTTGGCCTGATCCATAGTGTGAACGATAGAGGAAGGGCGAGTATCATCGACAAATACGAATCCGGCCGACCGGCATGCATAACCGACGAAAGGTAATTTGCGAATACCTTCTTTCAATACCCATTTGAAAGGAATACCGAGATAGCCGTACATCATGAAAATATCGCAAGCACCTTGGTGATTGGCCATAACGACGAAAGGCCCTTTACCCGGGATATGCTCTCGCCCTCTGACTCGAATGGGGCACAAGAAAAGGAATAGCGTGCATCGCGACCACAACATCCCGGGATAATAACTGAATATCCTACTGCCTCCCAGCATGCAGCCTACAGTGGTAGTCAGTGCTGTCAATATAGTGAGCAGGAGGAAAAGAGGAGCACCGATCAGGCAGAAATAGATGAGAAAAAGAAAGCGTCCGATAGTATTCATCTTTTTCATATTGATTACGGACAAAAGTAATGAATCTTTCGTGCAATAATTTCTGTATTCGGCGGATTATTGCTTTATTTGCAGAAATAAAAAACGAAAACAAATAAAACGAACATACTCACAATGGAAGGAATCGGAAAATACTTGGGAGCCATCATATTGCTCGTTGGCGTTTTGGTACTGGCCATCCCCGCATTCACGAATTCGATCAGCGACAAGAGTTTGATGATCGGTCTTTTTTTGGTCATCGTAGGCTTCTTCGCCCACATTATTCTCGGCCGTAGAGCAAAGGCATAAGGCTGAAATATAGAAAACACCTCCCCAATCGGGGAATCGAAAAAAGAGAACCATCGGTTCATCTCCTGTCATAGAAAGGAGGAATGAACCGATGGTTCTCTTTTCAATTATTACAGCTTAAAGAGTTGGGTATCGCAGAGCCACCGGGAATTATAAAAGGACAGAATTGCCCTCCCCTATTCCCCGATGATGAGCGATCACTCGAAGCGAAGGGCTTTGACAGGGGAAATTCGCGCGATTATATGCGAGGGAGCAAGGAGCATCAGGAAAGTCACAAGGAGCGTACCCAAATTAACGAGAATCCATACGAACCAATCCACTTGAATAGGTACATAGTCCATGTAGTAAATATCAGGATCGAGGAGACGCAGCCAGCGGAAATGTTGCTGCAGGAGGCAGAGTATAAGAGCCAAGACATTGCCCCAGATCATACCACGACCAACGAGCATCATAGCCAGATAGAGGAATATGTGGCGAAGCGACCCTTCACCGCAGCCTAAAGCTTTGAGCGTGCCGATAAACTGCGTTTTGTCCATGACCAAAACGATCAGACCGGCTATCATCGTGAAGCCTCCTACCAATCCCATCAGCGTCAGCAGGATAGCGACATTGGTGTCCAAGGCAGAGAGCCAATCCATAATCATCGGATTCAGTTCGGTAGCCGTATTCATGGTCAGTCGTTGTTCCCCGACATAGGGCGTTTCCGAAAGGCGATTGAATACTCGTGTCACAATGAGATCCGTTTCGTCCGGATCGAAGGCATAAATGAGTAATCGGCTAACGTCATCAGTACCAAACCCAGCCACTCGGCGGAGTATATCGGCAGAAGCCAAGGCAACAGGCATGTCCATTTTGCCTCCACTATAAACTCCTGCGACTGTGAATGCGCGCAAACGCATTCGCTCTCCACCGGCGAAATAGATGCGGAGCTTATCGCCGATCTTGAGACGAAGTTTGTCGGCAGTAGCTTGTGGCAAAAGGATAGGATTGGGTACCGTATCGGCAGAACTAAAGTTCGGATAATTTCCCGAAACAATTTGACCGAAAAGCGGATTGCGAGGTCGGAGTGAATCGCCCCCCATCAGTAGAATACCGGCAAAAGCACTGTCTGTCTTGGCGACACCTGTTATTTCGATCGTGGATACTACCCGATCCACACCTTCGACAGAGGTTATGGCTTCAAGCATCCCGGTCGGAGCATTGAAATGATCTGAAGTTCCGGCCACGGGTGCTATGCAAAGATGTCCCGTATAGCCGTATACCAGACTGCGGATATTTTGCTTGAAGCCACCGGCTATCGACACGGTAATGAGCATGACCATCAGGCTGAGCATGATACCGATCACAGAGAGACGAACAATAGGGGCTATTCCTTTTCCCTCTTTTCCTCCGCCCCTAAAGAGCCGTCCTGCCAAAAAGAAATCGATCTCCATCGTCCCTCTACCCTATTCTTCTATCAGACGGAGAAATTCCTCTTCGTTCATCAGTCGCACACCGAGCTTCTCTGCTTTCTGTCTCTTACTCGGTCCCATATCCGATCCGGCAAGAATGAAAGAGGTCTTGGAGGAGACCGATGCGGCCATACGTCCACCATTGGCCTCCACCATAGCTTTGTACTCATCACGACTATGCTTTTCAAATGTACCGCTGATAACAACCGTTTTTCCGGCTAAACGATCGGAAACCGGTACGGAAACTGTCTCAGCTTCTAACGACACACCAACCAGGCGAAGTTGCTCAACCAATTCTCTGTTCTGCCGAAGGCTGAAAAAATGAAGTACAGCAGAGGCTATTCTTTCCCCGATCTCGTCTATCTGCACCAATTCCTCGCTCGTCGCAGCGGCCAAGGCATCGATAGAGGGATAGACCGCAGCAAGTTTCTTTGCTACGGTTTCTCCGACAAAGCGAATGCCTAATCCGAACAAAATAGCCTGATACGGACGGGCTTTGGAAGCTTCGATGCTATCCAAAAGTTTGGTAGCAGCTCGCTTTTTGAAGCCGGGCAGTGTGAGTAGCTGCTCTTCCGTAAGGGTATAAAAGTCGGCAACGTTGCGAATCATATCACGGCTATAAAGCAACTCGATCGTCTCCGGGCCGATATTGATGTCTGCCGCCTTGCGTCCGCAATAGTGTTCGAGCCGTCCTTTCTGCTGTTGTGGGCAACCCTCGGCATTCGGGCAATAGTAGGCAGCTTCTCCTTGTTCGCGCACCAACGGTGTAGCACAGTCGGGACAGAGTGCCGTAAAAACTATAGGTCTGCCATCGATACTACGTGCATCCGTATCCACGCCCACTATCTTGGGAATGATCTCCCCACCCTTTTCCACATAGACAAAGTCTCCCTCGTGAAGGTCTTTCTCTGCAATAAAATCGGCATTGTGCAGGCTGGCACGCCTCACGACCGTACCGGATATTAGTACAGGATCGAGATTGGCCACAGGCGTGACCGCTCCCGTACGCCCTACTTGATAGCTTACATGTTGCAGACGAGTACGTACTCGCTCGGCCTGATACTTATAGGCAATAGCCCAACGCGGACTTTTGGCCGTAAAGCCAAGCAAATCCTGCTGAGCCGGAGCATTTACCTTGAGGACAATACCATCAGTAGCTACAGGCAATGTCAGGCGTTCGGTATCGAAACGATCGATAAAGGCATATGCATCCTCCTTACTACGGCACAGTGTGACGGCATCAGAGACTTTGAATCCCCACCGACGCGCCTGCATCAGTCGATCGTAATGATTCTCAGCCAAAGGCTCATCACTATACAGATAGTAGAAATAAGCGTCCAAGTTTCGTCCGGATACGATACGGGGGTCGAGCTGTTTAATGGTACCGGAAGCGGCATTGCGCGGATTGGCAAATAGAGGTTCCCCATCGGCTTCCCGTTGGGCATTGATCCGATCGAATTCCTTGAATGGGAGCAATATCTCTCCACGAACTTCCAACATACGGGGGTAATCATCGCCTCTAAGTCGTAAGGGGACAGATCGAATGGTACGGACATTAGCTGTTACGTCATCTCCCGTTATTCCATCGCCTCTGGTAACGGCACGCACCAGCATACCATCTTCGTAGATAAGCGAAATGGAAAGCCCGTCGAATTTCAGCTCTGCAACGATTTCGAAAGGTGCACCCTGAAGTCCTTCGGATACGCGACGATAAAAACCTCCAATCTCATCGTAATTGTATGTATTGCTAAGGGAAAGCATGGGTCTGTCGTGGCGAACGGAAGCGAATCCTTCCGTTTTGTCGCTTCCGACACGATGTGTAGGTGAGTCAGGACTATCCCATTCGGGATACTGCTGTTCCAGCTCTTCAAGCTGCTTCATCATGGCGTCATACTCGAAGTCATCGATAGTCGGAGATGAAAGGACGTAATACCTGTATTCGTGATCACGCAGAATGCGGCGCAGTTCTTCTATTCTGACAGCAGGGGGAACTATCTTTTCCATAACTGATAAAGCGATACATCAGAATAATCGCCGGCATGCCACATCCATTGGCGGAGGGTGGCTGTATGCTCGAAGCCGGCAGCTTCGAACAGCGTACGACTCGGCCTGTTATCTTCCAGCACATAGGCGAAAATCTGATGCAGGCGTAAATAGTCTAAAACATAATGGGATATCTTGCGGAGAGACTCGACGGCTATTCCCTGCCGACGGTATTCGGGAATAACGAACAGCCCTACGGCTACACGTCGATGAAAGGCATCGTACTCATACAGATCTACTGCACCGATAGGCTTATCGTCATCCGACAGGCAGATGACAAGACGCATCATGCCCAACTCCATCAGACCCACAGAACTCTTTTCGATATATTCTTTCAGTCGATCGCGTCCGATAGGTACGAGTGTATTGCCGCTCTCACGCAGTTCAGCATCGTTTTCCCAGAGGTAGAGGAAGTCCAAATCTTCCGGCTCAAGAGCTCGAAGCCGTACTCGCTCTGAAGAGAAAAGATCGGTCATGGAACATCAGAATTTGACTGAGTCGGAGAAATCGGTACGATTGAGAATAGAGCGACCGAGGGTAATCTCATCGGCATACTCGATCTCATCGCCTATAGCAATGCCTCGAGCAATTACACTGACCCGAACGCCGGTGGACTCCAACTTGCGAAAGAGGAAAAAGTTGGTAGTATCACCCTCCATAGTCGTACTCAAAGCCAATATAACCTCACGGATCTGCTCGGATGTTACTCGATGCACCAGAGAATCTATTTGCAGATCGCCCGGACCGATCCCATCCATGGGAGATATGACTCCACCGAGTACATGATACAAGCCTCGATACTGTGAGGTATTCTCGATAGCCATAACGTCACGGATATTCTCCACTACGCAGAGTGTACTCTGATCCCGAGCGAGGTCTGCACAAATGGTACAAACATCGGAATCACTGATATTATGACAGCGCCTGCAATAGGAAATATGTTCCCGAAGATCTACAAGGGCTGCTGCAAATTGACGGGTATTTTCCACAGGTTGGCGCAATAAGTACAAAGCCAGGCGCAGGGCTGTCTTGCGCCCTACACCCGGCAATGTAGCAAATTGGTCTATCGCCTTCTCAAGCAGATGCGAAGGATATTTCTGTATCATTCATCCAAAATATCCAGCTCGTTGCCGTCGTAGTCGTAAAATGTGTAGTCCAGAAATCCCAGACTCTCATCGGGGATAAGTTTGATCCCCTTGGCATACTTGAGTTTCCATTTCTTCAAGATAGAAGTAAGGAAACCTTTCTTGAGGTATGCTGCCACGTATGGATGTACGTGAAGAACGAATTGTTTGACTTGGTGCTCCGTGACCATTTTGGCCACTTTTTCTTCCAACTGATCCGTGAAGAGTATGGAGGATTCTACCTTCCCGGTACCCAAACATGTGGGACAACACTCTTCGGTATGGATGACCATCGCAGGACGAACACGCTGGCGCGTAATCTGCATAACGCCAAATTTGCTCAATGGCAAGATATTGTGTCGCGCTCTGTCGGCTGACATCAACTTGACCATGTGTTCGTACAACTGCTGACGGTGCTGGGCTTCACTCATATCGATGAAGTCCACTACGATGATACCACCCATATCGCGCAGGCGCAGTTGTCTGGCCAGCTCTTCGGCTGCAGCCATATTGACATCGACGGCCGTCGCTTCCTGTTCGGTACTGCCACGCGAGCGATTTCCACTATTGACATCCACCACGTGCATGGCTTCTGTCTGCTCGATAATCAGATAAGCACCACTCTTATACGTAACAGTACGCCCGAAGAGGGCTTTGATCTGCTTCGTAATGGCAAAATGGTCGAAAATGGGTAGTTCGCCCTGATAATACTGCACGATTTCCTCCCGTCCCGGAGCTATCAACTCGACATAGTCGCTCAAACTGTCCCGAAAAGCCTTGTCATTGACGATGATGCTCTGGTAAGAGGGATTGAAATTGTCCCTCAAGAGCCCCAAAGTACGGCTGGCTTCCTCATAAACAATGGACGGAGCCTTGGCACGCAAAAGTTTCTTGATATTGTCGTCCCAGCGACGAAGCAGGCTCTGCAGCTCTTTGTCCAATTCGGATGCCCGTTTTCCTTCAGCAGAAGTGCGTATGATAACACTGAAATTCTTGGGCTTGATGCTGATAATCAACTGTCGCAGGCGTGCTCGTTCTTCGGCAGAACGAATCTTCTGAGACACCGACACCTTGTCTGCAAAGGGTACCAAAACCAATGAGCGGCCGGCAAAAGAAAGTTCGGCTGTCAGGCGTGGTCCTTTAGTGGAGATCGGCTCTTTGGCTATCTGCACCAAGATCTGCTGTCCGGCCTTGAGTACATCTGCGATCTTCCCTTCTTTGGGCAGGTCGCTACCGAGAGGCACTTTGGACAGGGATGGAATCGATTTGCTTTTTGTCATCATCTCCATCATCTTCTGCTGAGCATCGAAAGTCAAGCCCAAATCGAGATAATGAAGAAATGCGTCCTTCTTGTATCCTACATCCACGAAAGCAGCGTTCAGACCGGGCATCACCTTCTTCACTTTACCGAGGTAAATATCCCCCACGGCAAATGAAAGATTGCGCGGTTCACGTTGAAGCTCCACGAGTTTACCATCCTCCAAGACGGCCATAGATACCTCTTTGGGCTTCACGTCAATTACTAATTCGCTGTTCACTTAATGATAGGATTGTCTTGATGATTATAAATACAAGTAAGCAAATACGGCCTGTGGGCGGAGCGGTACTGATACGGAAATCAGACCACAAAGTACTCGCTCACAGACCGCATTTGCCGAGAATAATTCGAGATGGAATATTTTCGTCTCTTTTATTTCTTCTTTTTATGGCGATTCTTCTTCAGTCTCTTTTTACGCTTGTGCGTAGCCATCTTATGTCTCTTTCTCTTCTTTCCGTTAGGCATAATGCTTTATGTTTTATTGTTAAACTATGATTAGTCTTGTTTCATCTGACTCATAAAGATTTTCGAAGGCTTAAACGCCGGAATATTCCTTTTGGGGATGATGATAGTCGTCTGCTTCGAAATATTACGTGCTGTCTTCTCAGCTCTTTCCTTCACAATGAAGCTACCAAATCCACGGAGATATACATTATCTCCTTCCGAAAGGGAGTCTTTGATGGTGTCCATGAACGACTCCACGACTTTCAGGGTTGTTTCCTTATCAATCCCTGTCGACTTCGCAATAGCGTTCACTACGTCAGCTTTCGTCATAATACTATGCTCAGAATTAAATGGTTGAGTTTCTTTTGTTTTAGGTCTGCAAATATAGTGCTTTTTCTCTTAGTTACTTTACTCCGGCATTTTTTAGTTTACATGGTGAATTCAATTCTCTTGCAGCCGAATAATACGCTGGTTGCTGCTGCCACGCCATAGTAAAGTGGGGTCGAACAGCTCGCGCACGAATGGGCCATCGACCAAAACATCGATCAAAGCAAGAGGAGCGGAAAGCATCGAATCAGCCTTCAACTGCTCGAGTGTATATCCTGTATAGCACCATATCGGCAAGATACAGGATGCACGCAGCCTCTGTAGCAGACAGGTAAGTCCGGCAGGATTGTAAAAGGGATCACCTCCAGAGAGTGTGATCCCATCCAATAGGGGATTGGCATTGATCTCTCGGATGATATTGCCGAGGATCGAGTCCGTCATCAGTACACCGGCTTCCGGATCCCAACTGGAAGGATTGTGGCAACCGGGACATGCGTGGCGACAACCAGCCAAATAAATAGAATAGTGCAAGCCCGGTCCGTCGCAAATAGTTTCACGATAGACGTTCAGCAGCCTGATGCCGTATGATTCGATGCTTTCGGACACCTGCTCCCGCGCTTGGTGGCGTTTCTAAAGCATTATAGGTGTTTTACACGATCGTGCTCTTCGGCCTGTTTGGCTGAATTCCATGTATCGAGGCTTCCTGTCAGATAGCCGGTGATACGTCGCAGACGAGCTATCCGATCGCTGCCGCATACAGGACATTTGTCGTAAATCACACCTTTGAAACCACAGCCCTTGCAGGTGTCCACAGGATGATTGATCGAGCCATAGCCGATATTTTCGTCCTTCATCATCTTGACAATCTTCAAGATAACGGACACATTCTTCTTGGCTTCGCCATCCAACTCTACATAAGTAATGTGGCCGCCACCAGTAATAGCATGGAAAGGAGCCTCGCACTTGATCTTCTCGGCTATACCTATCGGTTCGCGAACATCCACATGGAAAGAATTGACGTAATAGTCCAAATCCGTTACCCCGGGAATAATCCCATAGCGTTTTCTATCCATTCGGGTAAAACGACCGGAAAGACCTTCTGCCGGAGTAGCCAAAACAGAGTAATTCAGACGATACTTCCGTTTATACTCCTGAGCGACATCATTCATGACCGAAATGGCATCGTATAGCGTATTCCAAGCTGCCTTGTTGTGAGCATGTCCTTCACCATAGATGGCCACCATCGCGTTGTGCCCACCGATAAAACCGATACCAAGAGTACCGGAATTGATGACATCGCCGACTTCTTCGTTCGGTTGTAAGGCAGCACCACCCTTCCAAACATCATTCCCCATCATGAAAGGGAATTGGCGCGCTAATGCTGTACGCTGATAGCAATAGCGGTCATAGAGTTGGTCTGCAATGAGTGTAGACATTCGGCGGACACCCTCCAGGAAGAGAAGACGTGCTTCACTGCGGATCGTTTCCTTGTCGCCATCAGGGCAGTTCTCCTCTGCTTCATGTCTGGCTTCGATAGCCAAACGGGGAAGGTTCATGGAGGTAAAAGAGAGATTGCCTCGTCCGATCGATGACTTCGGTCCGTTTACATTGTCAAATACTCTCGTACGACAACCCATGGTAGCCACCTCTTGCAGATAACGTTTGGGATCGTCTGCTCGCCAACCCTCATGCAGATTGAATGGCGTATCGAGAAAGACGAAATTCGGGAAGAGGGCTTTGGCCGTTGTGGCACAAGCCTTCAGCAGCAAATCGAAGTTCGGAGCAGAGAAAAGAATCTTACCGGCGATCGCGTCATCGAAGTTTTCCAATGCCAACTTTACATCCGCTTCGGAATAGTTGATCCCCTCTTTGACTTTGAAGATCTGAATCGGGAAGATGGGTACTTCGCCATGCCCCAAACCTTCCTCCGTAGCACGTAACAGCTCCTCCATCACCATTCGACCTTCGGGCGAAGTATCGGTGCCGTAATTGATGGAGCTGAAAACAACCTGATTGCCTCCACGAGAGTGCATCGTATTCAAGTTGTGAATGAAGCCTTCCATAGCCTGATGCGTATCCTTACGCGTCTTTCGGAAAGCTGTGGCAAGAGCGATCTCCACCTCTGTACTCGAAAATGGAAAAGACGCCGCACAAAGTCCCTCATATAGCCTCCCGGCCTCCTGAGGTGAATCTGTCAAAAGCGGCGTTAGGTTCCGAATAGCCTTGGGAAGAGTCGTACTTAAGTCGGTATTGGTTGGCTGCCGGAGCTCGAGCACGAAGCGGAGACGCTCTATGAGATGCGTGACGAACGATTTGTGCACACCCGGAGCCATGAAGAAATCAAAGGCCGGGATAGCTTGTCCGCCATGCTGTTCGTTCTGATTTGTCTGGAATATGATAGTAGCCAGCGTTGCATAGCTATGGATATTCTGCGGTGTACGGATACTGCCGTTTTTTGTGCGGAATCCCCGTTCGTAGAGGTCTGCTATGTCGTACTGGACACATGTAGTCGTTTTCGTCGGATAATAGTCCAAATCATGAATATGTATATCTCCTGCCCTGTGCGCTCTGCTATAACGCAGCGGAAGCAGATATTTGCTGGCATAGTCCTTGGTCACTTCCGAAGCAAAAGTCATCATCTGGCCTGCAGGGGTATGCGAGCTCATGTTGGCATTGCCCAGATTCACATCGTTCTTCTCTATCGTTACGATGCCGTCCATCGTATGCTTCATGGAGGTACGCTTGTCACGCTCTACGGTGCGCCACTCACGATAGATGATATATTTCTTGGCTATAAAAGGATTCAAACGCATCAGTTCCTCCTCGACACGATCCTGTATTTGCTCCACGGTGACAAGCTCACCGCTCTGACGGGCAAAATCGGTTACGGACTGGACAATATTGTCGATACGTGCAGCTTCTTCGTGCACACCCCCTGCGCGATAAGCCTTGATTATCGCCTGACGGATTTTCTCCGGATCGAACGACTGCACATGACCATCACGCTTTACGATGCGAAGGATTACCTCTTCCATTGTAATACGTTATTGTAAAAAAATACTTTCCGAGATCTATTCTCTTAGTGCCGGGGAGACTCCTTTCCTCGAGGTCTTCTCTCCATACTTTATAGGCAACTCGTAGAGGCAGGTATTCTGGCTTACTTCATCTCTTTTCTGTTTGTCGCGCCTTCCCATTCAGCTCCACCTGTAGTAGAGAATGAACAGTGGCATCATTTGGAAAGCGACAAGAGTCCGCCCATCAAAAACCGACACGGCGGTAGAAGCTTACAGCAGCGGGACTGCTCGGGATTCTCACCCGATTCCCTCTTACACCCCACTCAACTTGTTCGAGACGAGCAGGGACCACTACGATGGGAACAAAGATATTGTTTTTTATAACAACAGCAAACGGACAACTCGGCATTTTGGGCTATATATGATAACAATTTCAGGCCAAAACGAGGAATCCCCCAAATGGACATCAAAAACAGAAAACAAACTCATAGACAATAAGATAGGAAATAAAGCTCCCTTTTTTAGCATGAAGCAATTGAGCTTCATAACATCGTCGAACGGCATCATAAAATCCTGACTCCGAAAGGCTATAGGCAAGCAGCTGTTAGTCCCCAAAAAGCAGACCAAAATCAGCTCAATTACGGTGCGTAAATTCTAAAATTGTGGCGCCAAAAAAATTTCGTTTACGGGCGTAAATTTTTTCTACACGGTCTGAGAAAAAAAATTTTCTCACGCCACGTTTTTCAGAACCGGGAAAAGGAGTTTTTAGGTGTGTGACGTGTACTGAAAAATCAAAGGAAAAAAGATGACACGAATAGAGAGATGGGAAAGGCAAGGAGGATAAGAGAAATCAGGATATTGGCAGGACGGCGACTCTGAGAATACAGGAAACGCGCTCCATGTACCGATATGGGGAATGTAGCCAAATAAAGAAATCCGTCCGAAGCAGCAGGCATGACTGCAGAAAGCAGCAGCATATAGCAACCGGCACACAAAAGGCTAAAGAAGTAAATACGTGCGATAACTTTTTCTCTCGTGTATGTCAGCTGCAAATAGACGAAGGAGATAAGATACAACGCCAACAAAAGAGACGGATACAACCACTTCCAAGCACTTACGTGGGAAGTCGGATAGGAAAAACCCCACTGGCTTAGAAGGTTAAGATTGTCGATAATGTACTGCTCCTCTCCTAACAATAGGAACAAAGGAAGACAACACCACAGAGGGAGAAACAGTCCGAAGAAAAAAGCAAGCAGATTTTTGAAAGACAAACTCTTCATCGGATAAAGCTGTATGAGCATAAACGGCACAAGAAGCAGAGATGGAGACCAAAGCACGGCAGAAAGTCCGATACAAAAGCCTACGTTGAGGGTCTTTCGCGGAATATTGCTATACCCATAAGTGCCGAACAGACAGAACAAGAGTGCTACGAATAGCAGTATCGACAGCGAGTACGGCTGTATGGAGAAGAAAGCCTGATGGGTATTGAGCAGAAGGATCATCAGAAAGGCGAATAACTTTAATCCGCCTTCATGAAGCAACAGATAGAAAGCACTAAACCGAACCGCAATAAAAGATCCGATCAGCCCGATCGCAAACGAGCCCATGCTCTGCCACAAAGAAGGGATCGTACCAAAGAAGCTAAAGCTGTCTCCTGATGGTGGGATATCAGCAGAAAGCCCCCATGCGTAGGATAGTATCCTACACAGGAGGGCAATCAATATCGTAGCCGGCACTAAATACGTTCTTTCAGCTCTTGTCACTGTTAACGTTCGGCTTTCGCCCAAAGAAGCATGTCTTGGCCGATATCGTGACGATAATTCTTACCATCGAAGAGCACTTGCTGAGCGTGGGTATAGCAACGTTGCAAGGCGGCCTCCGGTGTCGCTCCGTAGCTGCTGACAGCCATGACGCGACCGCCATTGGTATATACCTTCCCCCCACTTGCCATAGTGCCGGCATGGAACAGAATCGTATCGGCCGGAGGGATGGGGATATCCATCTCCATTCCCTTTTCATAACTACCCGGATAACCTCGCGACACGAGCATGATCGAGGCAGCAAAGCGAGGATCTTCTTGCATCTGGTAATCACCGATATTACCCACAGCTATTCGGCGAAGCAGCTCCACAAAGTCCGATCCGATTCGCAGCATGATCACTTCGGTTTCCGGATCTCCCATACGGCAATTATACTCTACCACATAAGGATCTCCTCCTACATTCATCAGTCCCACGAAGATGAATCCGCGATAATCGATCCCTTCGGCTATCAGTCCCGATATTGTAGGCCGGATAATCCGCTCCTCCACCTTCCGCATGAATGCTTCGTCGGCAAAAGGAACAGGCGAAACGCTCCCCATACCGCCGGTATTGAGACCGGTATCTCCATCGCCGATTCGCTTATAATCTTTCGCGATGGGAAGTATACGATAGTCTTTGCCATCCGTAGCAACAAATACGGAGCACTCTATGCCATCGAGAAACTCTTCGATCACCACATGACAGCTTGCAGCACCGAATTTGCCACAGAGCATCTCGGCCAACTCTCGTTTGGCTTCTTCCGCAGTGGAGGCGATAATCACCCCCTTACCGGCAGCCAAACCATCGGCTTTCAACACATAAGGAGCCTGCATCGTATCTATGAATGCCTTGCCTGCATCTATTTGGTCAGCCGTAAAGGTCTGATAAGTGGCAGTAGGGATACCGTGCCGTTTCATAAAAGACTTGCTGAAATCCTTGCTTCCCTCCAAGCGTGCCCCCTTGGCATCGGGTCCCACGATGAGGAGATCGTGCAGTGAGTCGTGATTTCGGAAGTAGTCCACTATGCCACGTACGAGGGGTTCTTCAGGCCCCACTACCAGCAGGTCGATAGACTCGCGCCGTACCACTTCGGCAACAGCAGTAAAATCATTAACTTCCACTTCGGGGATATTGATCGCCACATCCCCGGTTCCCCCGTTTCCGGGAGCAACGAAGAGTTTATTCGTTAGCGGGCTTTGGGCTATTTTCCAAGCCAAGGCATGTTCGCGCCCGCCGGAGCCTAATAAAAGGATGTTCATAAGTGATCTGTGAAATAACGGGTTATTGTTTCATACAAATGCACTCTGTCCGACCCCATCACATTATGTTCGTGACTCGGATAGACGTAATAGTCGGGATACGTGCGTGCCTTCACACAGGCATCAAGGAAAAGGAGCGAATGCTGCCATACCACGACCGGATCGATCGCCCCATGAATCAGCATAAGTCGTCCTTTCAGATCACCGGCTCGTTTGAGCAGGTTGGCTGCATCGTATCCTTCGGGATTTTCCTGTGGCGCATCGAAATAACGCTCACCGTACATAATCTCATATCGATTCCAGTCTATGACAGGCCCGCCGGCTACTCCGACTTTGAAGACATCGCCGTGCGTAAGCATCAGATTCGTAGTCATAAAGCCACCATAGCTCCAGCCGTGTACTCCTATTCTATCGGCATCTACCCATGATTGGCTCTTGAGGAAGTCCACACCGCACATCTGATCGGCCATCTCGGTCTGTCCCAAACGACGATGAATAACCTGCTCGAAAGCAGCCCCTCTATTGGCAGATCCGCGACTATCCACCGTAAAGACGGCATAGCCTTTCTGTGCCATGTAAATATCCCACCCACCGACAGAGCTGCGCCATGTCTTAGTTACGAGCTGGGCATGAGGCCCTCCGTAAACATAGACTATAACAGGATATTTCTTTGCCGGATCGAAGCGAAGCGGCATCGTGAGCTTGTAATAAAGAGGCGTCCGCCCATCGGCCGCCATGATGGTACCCGTTCTGATCTCCGGCATGGCATAGCCCGTATCGGGGTTCTTAGCATCCAATAGAGTGCGAGACCCCTTGCCGATATTTGTCACCGCAACCTTACGCGGAACAGTAGGCGACTGGAAAACATCGATTATAGCCGAAGCGTCGGGAGATAGTTGGGTACGATGCATTCCCGATTCGGGAGTCAGGTCTTTCGTCTTTCCACCCTTGACACTGATACTGTAGAAACGGCGTTCGAGAGGGCTGGCTTCGGTACTTTCGAAATAGAGCTGTGTTCCCTTAGGATTGAAGCCTGCAAAGTTGGTCACCTCCCACTCCCCTTTTGTCACCTGACGGATCAGACGACCTGTAGTATCATACAGATAGAGATGGTTCCATCCGTCGCGACGGCTCTGCCAGATGAACTGATTGCTACTTCCCGGGAGGAATGTCAGGGGATGCAACGGCTCTACATAATGTTTATCGGTTTCAACAAACAGCGTACGGACGAATCTACCGGTCTCAGCATCATAGGCATTTACCTTACATTCGTTTTGAGCACGATTGACCTCGGCTACATACAAGATCTTTTCGTCCGGACTCCAACTCAGATTCGTCAGAAATTTTTCCTTCGGCTCACCCGTTTGCAGATAGACAGTCCTGCCCGTAGCCAAATGATAGATCCCAACCGTAACGTGGTGCGAGGGGGTACCGGCCATGGGGTAATAAAGCGGTTTGGACTCGGCTTCGAGCGGATGATAATCTACTATCGGGGTAGGCTTCACCATACTCTGATCCATTCGATAGAAAGCGAGGCTGCTACCTTTTGGAGACCAGAATGTACCTTTTTCGATGCCAAATTCTCGTTGGTGTACCGCCTCACCATAGACAAGCGTCTCAGTCCCATCTGCTGTCAGAGCGATAGCTCGTGGCATACCCTCTCCGGATTTGCCCCCACGGGCGATATAGAGGTTGTGCTTTTTGACATAGGCCACATGGTCTCCCACAGGAGAAAAGTCCAGAGAAGCCGTCTCTCCATCGGTGTCGAAAACATAAGTTACCTTTCGGGCAAGCATATCGAATCCGACCAATCCCCCCTGTGTAAAGAGAACTACTTGGCCTCGTCCGACATCGAGTGTGCGGAATGAAGGGAAAGCATCGGTCGTCTGGAATTTGCATCCCTCCGGCATCTGTGCATTGAGGTCTGTAGCAGACAATCTGAAAGACTGAGCCGGTTGGCCATTCACCTTATTAAAAACTAAATCATCCCCCTCGATAAAGACATAATTGTCTCCCATCCATTGCAAACCGGCCACGTATTCGGGGTAAAAGTTGTAAAACTCTTTTCCTCCGGGCATCAGTTGCTCAAGAGTAAACTCCTTGCCGCTCGTTTCAGGAGACTGAGCCGAACAAGGCAAGGCCACTGTAAGGGCACAAACAGACAGAAATAGTTGTTGGAAGATTATCTTCTTCATTTATTTTATTGTATTTGATTTTCTATTCGTTTTTTATTCATCATTGCGAATCACCTGAATCCGCTTTGAAGAGGATTTGCGAGGCCCTCTTTCAGATTCATCCGAAGATCGGAACCTATCGTTCGGCCAGCGAGTCTCTCGTTGCTGCTCATCATTATGCTCTCTTTTCCTTTTATCGGAAGTTCTGAAAGGCTTATCAGGACGAGGAGAACGATAAGGAGGCTTATTTTCTCGATCCATGGAGTTGGGGCGTCTTTCCCTTCCGGCAGAAACGTCACGACGATCGATTCTCCGTCCTACACCTTGTTCTCTTTCGGCTTGACGACTTTTTCTTTCGGCAAATGAATCGCGTCGTCCCTCAAAGAGTTCATAACCTCGCAACTCACATTCCAAGGCTCCATTCATCAACTTCTCTCGATCGGACTGACGAAGACCGATATGATTGAAATGCTCCGGCTTGAAAGCCAGAATCCATGCAGAGCAACCTGCATAATTATGCTTGAGTCGCTCTCCGATCATGGCGTACAACTGCTGCATATCCTCCACTTTGATACGTTCTCCATAAGGAGGATTCATCACGAGCATAGCCCTGGATTCAGGCTTCGGACGCTGCTGCATGGGTAGGACGCTCAGAGAAATGTACTTGCCAAGACCGGCTCGCTCCACATTACTTCTGGCCGCAGCTACGGCCTGTGGCAAAATATCGGAACCGTAGATGGTATGATCGAATACCCGTTCTGCGCTGTCGTCATGGTACAGCTCATCATACAGATCGGGATCGAAGTCTGCCCACCGCCGGAAAGCAAAGCCTCGCCGATAGATACCGGGGGCAATATTGCATGCAATCAGGGCAGCTTCGATCAGGAACGTTCCGGACCCACACATGGGATCGATCAAATCCGTACTGCCATCCCAACCGGCTTTGAGCAAGATACCTGCAGCCAACACCTCATTTAGAGGAGCTGCCGTTTCGGCCACACGATAACCTCGCTTGTGTAGACTCTCGCCCGAGCTATCGAGCGACAGGGTTACTTCCTCGTGCGACACATGTATGTTCAGTAGAATATCGGGATTGGAGAGCCGGACGGAAGGGCGTTTGCCCTCACGATCACGGAAGAAATCCACCAAAGCATCTTTGGTACGATAGCTTATATACTGACTGTTCTTGAACGAATCGGAATAAACGACGGAATCAATGGAGAAAGTTTGATCCGATGACATAACGGTCGTCCAATCGAAAAGTCTGAGCCTTTCATAAATCTCATCTGTCGTCTTCGCATGAAAAGTCGTTACAGGTTTCAATATGCGCAGTGCTGTACGCAGCCGGAGATTAGCAAGATAGAGCATCCTCTTATCTCCTCGAAAACTGACCATACGCCGACCCACGGTTACCTCCTCAGCACCCAGGGCTGTTAGTTCGGCAGCCAAGACATCCTCCAACCCGTAAAGGGTCTTAGCCACCATAGTAAATTGGAGATCGTTATTCATAATAGTCCATGATTATGGAACAAAGATAATGAAATACGGCCGCAGTCTGAGGCTTTTCGAGCACTGTCAGAAAGCAGAAAAAAGAATCGCGGTCAAAGTCAACGGTACGGCAATACGATCTTCGAACATGAACTCACATAGACAGCAAGAAGCATCGATTTGACATCAGGTGGTGCGTTTACGCGCCCAAATTTTGGCATTTATAGCTTCTAAAAACATGGCGCGTAAACTTTTTTCTTTTGGCTCCGGAAGGGAAAAAATCTCGCGCCGGAACGAAAAAATTCTCACGTCATATTTTCAGAAATGACGAGCCAAAATCGGAGTATTTTGGGCCCGTGTTTTCTTGGGAGTTAGCCTATCGAATCAATAATGTTGCTCCAGGTTTTTCATATCGCATGCACCGCATGCGACAACGACGACATCAGTGTCTGAAGTTGCGTCAAATGCAGGAAGTAATTATTAGGGGGGAAATTGTTTCCGGGAACTTTGATCCCGTATCAGGCATTAGGATGTCAATAACAGTTCCGCAAGGGAAAGATCGAGAGGAGTGGTCAATTTGATATTCTCAGGATTGCCCTCAATCAATGCCACGGGACGATCAAAATGATGTTCATACACCGAACAATCATCCGTAAAGCGTTCTTCGTATGGCTCCCGATAGGCCTCTTTTAACCACTCACTACGAAAAATTTGCGGAGTTTGTACCGTGACGTAGCGACTCCTGTCCACAGCATAATTTCCATCAGTGGCATAATAGCGAAGCGATTCGAGCAGAGCTCTACAAGGAGCAGCAGCCCCTCCCGCTGCGGCCGCACAGAAACAAGCATCAATAGTCTCGCCACTGACCAAAGGACGTACTCCATCATGCACTGCAACCAAAACACCATTGGGCACAACCTCCAATCCATTCCGAACAGAGGCAAAACGAGTGCCCCCACCTGCAACTACTTGATGAGAGATAGCAAAGTCATACCTCCGGCACAGATCTTGCCAATAAGTATGATGATCAGCAGGCAATACCAGTACTATAGTATCGACATGAGGGACAAAGCGAATCAACGTGTGCATCAATACCGGCCGTCCGGCCAAAAGCAGAAATTGCTTAGGCAAATCGGCCCCCATACGCAGTCCCTGCCCACCGGCTACGATCAGAGCATAGCGTTTTTCTTTCATGAAAGCTTGGCCATGAGTTCTTCGATCTGCTTATCAGCTACGGTGAGTTTCTCTCGGCAGAAACCAATCAGCGCAATAGCCTCCTCTGCCAGTTTGGTCAGCTCATCCACATCGGGGCTGTCGTGTTCGATAATACGGACTATCTCTTCAAGGCGTGTCATCGCCTCGGTATATGTCTTGTTCTCGGTCATAATGTTGACAAAAATAAGGATTTGCAGAAAAAGCAGTAAACGAACCAGCTTGTTCAAACTCAAAAGTCAGATGAGAAGCTCTGAAAACAACTGCAGCAGTAATAAGCCAACCCTAAACGAGTATGCTCCCTCTTTCGTCAGTCCTTCTGATAACGGATGACTGAAATATAGTTTTGTCCCATATAATTATCCAATTTATACAACTACACCCTATTAAATAGTCAAAAACATAAAAAGACAAGAACTAAAAAGTTTTTCGGACTTCGGAAGACTACTTTTGCTCTAAGCAAAGGCCTTGAAAGCAGAAACGGACAGATAGGCCACAAGGAAACAAGCTTTATATTATAGAGCTCAGTTATCAAAAAATATTATTTTTGCCAACGAAATATAACGCATATTATGAATATACGTATCCAACTGATTATTCTGATACTTATTCTCCCCGCCGCTTTTCCACTCTCCGCGAGAGAGATTAATGTAGATTCTCTTTTCAAAACCGCTTCTGACCTCACTCTATCTGCAGCAGAGAAGAAAAAGAGATATGAAAAGTTGGGCGAACAGCTCAAAAAAGACCACAATGTCGGAACAGCTGCCGATGCATACTCATTGGCTATTAAGTTCGCCCGAGATGCAGGTTTGGTTCAAGATATTCCGGAGCTTCTTCTGGAGTATGCCAGTATGTCCACTTATGCCGGTCGCTATAGCAGTGCAATAACAGCCCTTGAGGAAACAATAGATCTGCTTAAAGGCAACCCTAACGATACAATCGCCGGTCGTACCTATATGCAAATGGGTATCATATTCTTCTTTCAGGAAAAGTGGGATGATGCTCTGACTTTCTATCAACGCGCTCTGGAAATAGCGCAAACCATGAAAAACGAAACAGGTATCTCCATCGCCTATAACAACATAGCCAATATATACCAGAAAAAAAAAGATTTCGAATCGGCTTGCTCCTATTATGAAAAAGCACTTAAGATAGAGCGTGCCAATGCAGATAGTGCCAGTATGTGCAATAGCCTTATGAATATCGGCACGATTATGATCGATCAGAATAAGATAGAAGAAAGTTTCAAACCCTTGATCGAAGCATTGGAGATAGCCTCCAAGACAAAAAACGTGGAGATCCAAGCTCTATGTCACGCACATTTAGCTTACTACTATGCATATCATAGCCTATACGGAAAAGCAAACGAATTACTGACAATCGCAGAGAATTTAGCACAACAAACTGGATATGATCAGGTCAGACTGTGTATACTTGACTTAGCCAGCTTCTTATATGCCGACCATGGATTATACTCCTTGGCATACGAATGCCTGAAAAGATCGAATGCACTATCTGATTCGATCGCATCCAGGCAGATGAAAGAAAAAGTATCTGAATTCGAAGTTCGCTTCAAAAGCAAAGAGAAAGAATCCGAAATTGCATTAAAAAATCAAGAGCTCAGACTTGTGCGCAGACTGCAATTCGCCTTCATCCTGATATGCATTCTGATGACATGCATTATCTCTATCCTCTTTATTCTAATAAGGAGGAGACACAAACAGAATAAGAGACTCCGGGAGATGAATGACACCAAAGACAGACTTCTATCCATCATATCCCACGACATCAAAGGTCCTGTAATTGCACAGAAAATGGCTCTCGACGCTATGCTTACCCCCCAATCCGATTACGATGCCCCAACTCGCAGCATGCTGTCTTCTATTCGAGACAGCGTGGTTTCCGAACTCATTCTTTTGCAAAATCTGCTTGATTGGGCGAATATCCAACTAAGCAACCTCGTGACCACTTTTGTGAACTTCAACATTGTTGAAAATATCGAGAAAGCAATCAGCCTTCACTCCATTTCAGCTCATAATAAAGGCATCGAATTACAGTTGGACGCACCGCAAAGATGTATTGTACGTGCTGACCTACAAATGATCAACACGGTCGTTCGCAACTTGCTTAGCAACGCAATCAAATTCTCCAAAGGAGGTCATATGATACTGATCCGAGTGGAAGAAAGAAAGACTCAAGGAGGAGTAAAAATTTCAATCTCAGACCAGGGAATAGGCATGAGTCAAAAACAAATAAACGACATCCTCGAATCCGACAAAAACAATAAGATTACCGTAGGCACCAACGGCGAAAAAGGAAGTGGATTGGGATTGATCATCTGCAAAGGTCTGCTCGAAAGGAACAAAAGCAAATTATGCATTGATAGCAAGCAAGGCAAGGGTTCGATATTCTCCTTCGTCCTCACCTCGCCTTAAACATATATAACTATGATCAGTATATTACTCGTGGATGACCACGAACTCTATCGGATAGGTTTGCGCGCCACCATCTCCCAAACACAAGGTTTGGCAGAGATTGTAGGCGAGTGCGGTTCTTGTGAAGAGATGGAAACTTTTCTGAAAGAAGAGAAAGCTCCCGAACTCATCATACTGGATATTTGGCTTCCCGATGGCAATGGGGTAGATCTTGCTCGGAAGGTAAAGAAACTATACCCTTCTATTAAGATCATAATACTGTCTTCCGAAGTGTCAGAAAAAACAGTCAACGAGCTGTTGGAAATCGATGTAGAAGGATACATGTGCAAAACAGCTCAAACCAACGATATAGAAAATGCCATTCGTACCGTAGCCACCGGCAGTCATTTCTATGGCAAGAGCGTTTCCAAGATGATTCTGGACATTTGTCTATCTCGCTCGGCAGATCGCTCAGCGAAAAAGAGCAAGAAGTCGCAGGAATCTTGCGAGTTAACTGAGCGCGAAAAAGAAGTAGTCCAGTATCTATGCGATGGCTATTCGGCCAAAGAGACTGCAGAGAAAATGCATCTCAGCTACCGAACCGTAGAGACACATCGTAGCAACATTCTGCGCAAATTAGGATTCTCCAATGCAGCCGAACTGATACGGTATGCCGTGAAGACCGGATTAGTAGATTGGCAGTAGTTCTCTTTCGAGTCGTCCAACAGCCTAATTAAGTAAGCGTCGGAATACAGAGAAATGGAAGAAATGTTTTCGTCAAACAATTAGATATCGTATTTATTCAGACCGTACATTTGTATATCACAGTCAAACGCGTACCTTTGTGCGACTGAAAAGAAATAAATAACTATTCCATCATATGGCTAAAAAAGAAAATCAACAACCAGAAAACCACGTAGGAGAAGTGGTTTCACGCTCGGAACAGTTCGTAGAAAAGAACATGACCAAGATCGGCTTGGTTATTTTGGGCGTTTTTATCATTGTGGCAGGTTTTTTTGCCTACAAACGTTTCGTCAGCGAACCTAAAGCTCGTGAAGCTGCTGCCAAGGCATACCTTGCCGAAGACAAATTCATTCAGGAACTGGATAGCGTAGCCTTAAACGGAAATGGCACTAACGAAATGGGACTGCTCGCAGTAATAAAGAAATACTCCGGTTCGGATGCTTCCAATCTGGCAAAAGCCTATGCCGGCATTTGCTACTACAACCTCGGAGAATATCAGCAAGCCATTGATCATTTGAAAGGATTCTCTGCCAAAGAAAATATGGTAGCACCTTCCATTACTCGCCTGATCGGCGACTGCTACGTACAGCTCAAAAAGTACGAAGAAGCAGTGGGCTATTTCGAGAAAGCCGCTGCCGCAGCTTCCAACGATGCCATCACTCCGGGCTGTTTGGTGAAAGCTGGTCGCGTATATGAAGAACTCAAGCAATATGACAAAGCTCTCGCTGCTTACACGCAGGTAAAAGACAAATACTACACCTCGATGGAAGCCAACACAGTAGAAGCAGACATCATACGCGTAAAATCCAAAGGAGCGAAATAATAATATCAAACAACAAAATAAGAAGGGCATCTGTCTCATGCTGGGATGGATGCCTTTTTTTCAGGACAACTCATTAGACAAAACCAAAATATGGCTACAGCTTATCATAATCTATCCGACTACGACTACGAAAGTGTCCCCAGCGGCAAAGGACTTCGTATAGGAATTGCCGTTGCTGAATGGAATCGCAATATCACAGAAGCTCTGATGAAAGGGGCCATCGCTACCCTTTTGAAGCACGATGTAACAGAAGAGGATATTATCGTACAGCACGTTCCCGGCACATTCGAACTTACCTATGCAAGTGCATACCTCGCAGAACAGCATGAAGTGGATGCGGTAATTGCTATCGGTTGTGTAGTCAGAGGCGACACACCGCACTTCGACTACATCTGCCAAGGCGTAACCCAGGGGATCACCCAATTGAATGTTGACGGCTTTGTACCTGTCATCTTTGGCGTGCTTACCACGGAAACCATGCTTCAAGCCGAGGAGCGTGCCGGAGGAAAACATGGCAACAAAGGCACAGAAGCAGCCGTTACGGCTCTCAAAATGGCCGGATTGAGAAGGGTATAAGCACTCTTTCAGCCTCTATATCTTTCTGAAAAAAGATACAAGAGCCACGAATACAATAAAGAAAAAACGATCAATAACGAGAAGCCTCCGCTGGTAAATGAGCGGAGGCTTTTCGTTTATAGGGACAAACTATTCACATTACCACTATCACAGGCTATTCAGTTTAGTACCCTAACTTTTGTTTTTATGCGCCGCAGTCTCTTCTTTTTGGGGTACATAAACAATGATTACTTTTGCACACGAGAAAATAACGTCTTTTTAATGAAAAGAGTCTTTTGTCCGAAGTGTGACGGTCCTATCACGATCAGCCGTGAAACTCTCTCTCAGACATCTCCGAACGGTTCTTTGTCGTTGCTCTGTCCGCATTGTTGTCATCAGTTGCGCATTCGGCTGGTAAGCAAATCCGACAGTTCACGCAATCACAAAACAGTGCAGGAGGAACAAGAATTGGAGCAGGAGCTCGACCGAAGCCACGGATACATCGTCGTATTGGAAAATGTATTCGGATACCGACAAGAGTTTGCGCTCAAAGAAGGAGACAATGGGATAGGACGTCGCAACAAAGACTCGGTGGTGGACATTGCAGTGCTGACAAGTGATCCAAGTATGGGACGGCACCACAGCATACTGCGAGTAACTCCGAAAAAAGACGGATCCTTTCTTTATTCGATTGCCGACGATGATAGTCTTGTAGGCACTTTTGTCGGAGGACGTCTTCTGAACAAAAAAGAATGGTGCAGACTGAACGACGGCGATGTGATTACGATGGGTGCTACCAGTGCCATATTGTACACATCGAATCACAAAGACATCGAATCCGAAGAGAAGAATTAACAATCAAGAATAAGCCAGTCCAAAGAGCCTTTTCAATATCACTTTCAAAATGGATACACCAACCCAACAACGAATTATCAGTCTCATTAAGAAAGAAGTAGTTCCGGCCACAGGTTGTACCGAGCCGGTTGCCGTTGCCCTTGCTGCTGCTCAAGCTGCTTCGCTCATGGACCAACGACCGGACCATGTAGAGGTACTGCTCAGCCCCAATATGCTCAAGAATGCCATGGGCGTAGGTATCCCGGGAACAGGAATGATCGGACTGCCGATAGCCATAGCCCTTGGGATCGTGGTAGCAGACCCGACCAAACAACTCAAAGTGCTTGATGGAATTGCACCGGAACAGCTGGAGGAAGCCAAGAAAATCGTCGATAGTAAGATTATACAAGTAGCTGTCAAACAGGGTGATATAGACAAATTGCACATCGAAATCAATATGTCGGCCGGTTCCGAATCGGCATCTACGGTAATCGAGAAGATCCATACCAATATCATCTATGCTGCACACAATGGCCAAGCCGTCATCGATAGTCGGCATGATGCGGCGGACAAGAGCGACAGCGCATCATCGGATTCGGAGGAGGACATCACGCTATCCTTCGAGATGGTATACGACTTTGCCATGAATACACCTACGGAAGAGATCGAATTCATCTTGGAAGCTGCTCGCCTCAATCGACATGCCAGCGAAGTCTCCATGAAGGGAAACTATGGCCATGCCGTAGGACGAATGATACAAGGTTCTTTGGGACGCCGCTATCTTGGCGATAGCTCTCTTACCCGCATGCTTACTTATACAAGCTCGGCATGCGATGCACGTATGGATGGTGCTCCGGTAACAGTCATGAGCAATTCCGGCAGTGGCAATCAAGGTATTACGGCCACATTGCCCGTTCTTTCATTTGCCGAGGACGAGCAAGCCGATCACGAAAGAACGGTAAGGGCTTTGGTCTTGAGCAATCTCATGGTGATCTACATCAAGCAGAAGCTGGGGCGTCTGTCGGCTCTGTGTGGCTGTGTCGTAGCGGCAACGGGATCGAGCTGCGGACTCACTTATCTGATGGGAGGTACTAAAGAGCAAATCGGATTTGCCATCAAAAACATGATCGGCAATATCACCGGCATGCTTTGCGATGGAGCCAAGCCGAGCTGTAGTATGAAAGTGTCCAGCGGAGTTAGCTCTGCCATGTTCTCTGCACTGCTGGCCATGGAGAAAAAGGTAGTGACCAGCAACGAGGGGATCGTGGATGACGATGTAGACCAAAGCATCGACAACCTCACAAGCATAGGCCGGGATGGCATGAACGCCACCGATACCCTTGTGCTCAATATCATGACCAACAAGAAGTAAAGTCCTGTCTTAGGTATGGATTGCGGACAAAAGTATTCTTTCCCACCCATCGAGAATGGTCATTTAGAGATTCTGATATTGGGCAGTCTGCCCGGTGACGAATCTATTCGCAGGGGACAATACTATGCTCATCCTCGCAATCGCTTTTGGCCTTTGATGGCAAAACTGCTGGGCAAGTCCCTACCCGATGACTATGCAGGACGAACCGAGATGTTGCTTTCGGCACATATCGGTCTGTGGGATGTAGCCCATTCGGCTATTCGCAAGGGAAGTGCGGATATTCAGATCTGCGACGAAGTGCCCAATGACATAGGCTCACTGATCGAACGAAATCCTCATCTGCACACGATCGCATTCAACGGCCAAAAAGCAGAGAAAATGTTCGGAAAGCATTTCCCCGAAACTCTCTCCATTCGTCGTCTGCTCATGCCGAGTACAAGCCCTGCCAATGCCGTAAAAACCTTAGACCTCTTAGTGAAAGATTGGGGTAGGATCTTTTCTCTTTGATAAAATCCTACTGTAAAGAAAAAGGGTTGTGACGATGGATAAAACCATATTCACAACCCTTTCATTATTAGGGCAGACCGCCTAAAGCAGCCTTTCTGTCGGAATCTTGATTATTTCTGCTTGGCCAATACGTAGAAAGGAGCCATCTTCTCATCCTGAACTCCATCGTACTGCAACGAATCGGCAGTCGCATTCAACACAAGCCGAAGAGGAGAAACCTCTCCTTCTCTTGCAAGAGATACCGTATCGCCACTAATGGTAAAAGCACCGCTATTCGTAGATCCGAAACCGTCTTCTTTTCCACCCTTGGCTACTTCTTCCAGAGCAAAAGTTTTGTCTGCATTCAATACCAACTTAACATCGAATCCCTCTGCATCGGCAGCAGGAATAAGGCCTGTATAGGTACCTACAAAGCGCTCTACATCGGCAGCAGCCGCAGCCTCTACCTGTGCTATAGAATCAGCAATACGTGCGCTATCGGCAGCAGCATCCTGCTCATTTTTATTTCCGCCACAAGCAACCAATGCAACGCTCAACATGGCGAAACCAAGAATTTTTTTCATCTCTTTTCTCGTTTTAAAAACATTAATTATTACTCAACGTGATTGCGGATTCCACCAACGATGAGACCCGCCTATCACGATGCAAAATTACAGTTTTTTTTATATGTAGCTCATTTTCATTCGGATTCCTTCGCTACAGTACCATCGGTCAGTGCTGTAGCGACATCAGCCTATCCACTGTTCGGTTCTTTTTCTACCTTTGTATTCGATAAGGCTTACATCGGCAAAAATACATGGCATCCGAAAGCCCTATCGTATGAATATAATTACAGGACATAAATGACAAAAATATATTAGACATGTATCCGACTTCCTCACACACTGCACCGGCCCTTTCGGCTTATCCTATCTTGTCCTATATCACACGATTGCAGCATACAGGAGAAAAGTATACCTCGATGAAAAATAAAGTGGAATAATCACGGCGCAGTCCACCTGCGATACAAGGCACCCATCCGAGTTCGGTCGCGAACTTCGGGTGGGTGCCTCTTTTATTCCGACCTTCAAAGCAACCTTTCGGAGGCTACCATTTATATACAAATCACCTTTGATTTCTATATTTATAGAAAACTATTTATATATAAATTGAAATCGTTTTATATACAAATCGAAAATGATTTATATATAAATCCTGATCCAAACTCCGGAAAAGCAGATTCAGATCACAAGGAGCCTGTTTTCTCTTCTTTTTTACCTGAAAATCCGGCTCTTTTTAAGTGCTTATTTAGAATCATTCCAAACTCTTCTTCGTTGTTGAAAACTTTTTTGGCACGTAATTTCGACAAAATTCGGATGACATTCTTCCATGGGGAGCACACTGCTTTCAGTACATCTCCGAGTCTTCGCTCTTAAAGCAAGATCAAACAAATCGGATCACCACCATGTCATATAAAAAAACAGGACTTACTTCCGCAAATTTACAAGGGGAAAAGAGCGATAACCCTTCATCGGATATAGACGGAATAATCCTATCTTTGCAAGACGAAACAGTGTAAGTACTAACAACATATCAAGGACAATTACAAAAATGAGCAAACTTGTAGGGAATCTCATCCCCAACACTTTCTTCATTACCAAGGGTAGTGGCGAGTCTGATCTGGAACTGCATGCCGGTTCGTATCATATGGCTTTGTTCGACGCCGGGATCTCGGACTTCAATATCATGACGTACTCCTCCGTACTGCCTGCAACGGCTCATTTGGTCACAATGGACGAAATAGACCTGCCGCCTTTCGGCTCCGAGCTGAAAACGATCATGGCCGTTTCGCACGGCTATCAGGACGAATTCGTTTCGGCCGGAGTGGTGTATGCATGGATGTACAAGGATGAGAATTTCGACGAGAAAGCCGGAGGTCTCGTCTGCGAGGTCAGCGGACGCTACCGTATCGAAGAGCTGGAGTCCCGTCTGATCCGCGTTATCAACGATCTACACCAGAAGACCTACAGCCAATACTACCTCGGAGAGCTGAACTTCATCACCGAGGGTATCACGATCGAGAAGCGATACGGTACGGCTTTGGCCGGTTTGTGCTTCATGGATTTCATCCAACCCGAAGTACAAAAGAAGTAGTCCTATCCGCCCTCAGGCATAGCTGCCTGCATTCCCAAGCAGCTTAGTGTACAGCCATGGTTTTCTCCTGCTTTGAGACAGGTGCAAATCATGGTTGTTTTTTGTTTTATCTCATTTTATCCTGATCCAACGATGCGCTTTCTCCCCTACCCCATAGCCTTTCTTTCCGTCAGCCTTTTGCTTTCATGTGCAGGCAGCAAAAGAGGAAAAGATATTGACTTCACAAAGTACGTGAACCCCCTTGTCGGAACCGACTGGGTAGGCAATACCTATCCGGGGGCTACGGTTCCTTTCGGTATGGTACAGCTAAGCCCGGACAATGGGAAAAGCGGCTGGGACTATATAGCCGGTTACTATTATCCCGACACGATGATAGCAGGCTTCAGCCATACGCATCTGAGCGGCACGGGAGCCGGCGACCTCTATGACATTCGCTTTATGCCGATCGGCAAAAGTTCTCCGGATGAAGCCGGCCCGAACGACCGTATACGGACATCATTCAGCCACAAAAACGAGACAGCCGAAGCCGGATATTATGCTGTAAGCTTGGACAACGGTATCAAGGTGGAGCTGACGGCCACCGAACACTGCGGCATTCAACGCTATACAATCCGGGACTCTGTGCTGGAAGTTCGCCTCGATCTTAATAGTACGATGAACTGGGACAGGACGACAGACAGCCGTCTGCAACTGATCGACAGCCACACGATAAGCGGTTATCGCTTCTCGGATGGTTGGGCACGGGATCAGCGCGTATTCTTCCGCAGCAGATTTTCCCTTCCGATAGAGCAGTTCACGATAGACAGTGTGCCCCAATATACCAATAACGATACGACGCAAATCATCGGTTACGGCCTTGTAGCCCACCTTTCGTTTCTAATGGCCGAATCCGACAGTACGCTGACGATCTCCACCGCCCTATCGGGTGTGGACGAAAAGGGAGCGGCTAACAATCTGGCGAAAGAAGCTCCCCACCATGATTTCGACCGCTACCGTGCAGAGGCATCGCAGCTGTGGCAACGCGCCTTGTCGCGTATAGTGGCAGAGAAAGGAGTATCGTCCCAAGCAGACACCATTTTCTATACCGCGCTCTATCACAGTCTGCTCTGCCCGACGGTTTTCAGCGATGCGGATGGCCGTTACAGAGGAGCGGACAAAAAGGTCCATACGCTAAAGACGACACGCAAACACTACAGTACCTTCTCGCTCTGGGACACCTACCGAGCTGCTCACCCCCTGTACAACATCCTCTTCCCCGAACGTGCGGCCGATATGGCGGAAAGTCTCGTCGCCTTCGGTGAGCAAAACGAAGGGCTGCTGCCCGTTTGGACGATGTGGGCCGGAGAAACGGATATGATGATCGGCTACCATTCCATACCGGTCATCGTAGAAGCCTATCGAAAAGGCAATTACAAAGAGAATCCGCAGCGCATCATGCGCCTGTTGGTTTCGACCATGGAAAAAACCGGCAGAACCGATATGGACAACTATCGTCGCTTGGGCTATGTGCCGGCCGACTGTACGAACTGGAGCCTGAGCAAGACGATGGAATACGCCTACGACGATAGCTGCATCGTGCTCTTTGCAAGGGAAAACGCAGCGGCAGCCAAGCGGTCGATGGCATATGCACACCATGCCAAGTCGTACCAAGAGGTATATGATCCGGCAAGTGGTTTCTTCAGGCCCAGATTGGCATCGGGGGAATGGAAAGTTCCTTTCGATCCTTTCGAATATAGCGAGGACATCACAGAGAGCAATGCCTGGCAATATCTCTTCGGAGTCCAGCATGATACCGAAGGTCTCATGGGACTGATGGGCGGTGCAGATTCGATGGCTCGCCGTCTCGACCTCTTTTTCGGTACCTCTACTCCCCCTCATATAGCATTGCCGATCTTCAGTACGGGAATGATCGGACAATATGCTCACGGCAATGAGCCGAGCCATCACGTGGCTTACTTGTACAACAAGGTATCGCAGCCATGGAAAGGAGCGGGGATAATACGCCGCATCCTGACGGAACTATACAAAAACACTCCTGACGGTCTATGCGGAAACGAAGACTGTGGCCAACTTTCGGCCTGGTACGTATTCTCAGCTCTGGGGTTCTATCCGGTGGATCCGATAAGCGGCCATTACGAACTGGGATCGCCCCTGTTCGAACATGTGACCATCCCTCAGCCCAATGGTCGCATCTTTCGACTGACAGCTCACAATCTAAGTGAGAAGAACCGGTATATCGAGTCCGTAAAAGTGGATGGCAAACCCTATCACAAGTCATATATCACATGGAATCAGATCAGAACCGGTGCGCATGTGGAGCTGTTCATGACCTCTCGCGAGGGACATTGCTGGTATTGATTCGGTACTCGATGAGCTTTCAAAAACAAACAAAATAATGGCTCCATTGAACCGAATGTGATATTCTGGAGAGAAAACGCGTCCGAAAAAACAATTCTTATCCTATATTTGTAAGAAAGCTGTACCACTACGGCAAAATCGAGACCTGCACGGTTTTTCATTTTTGGATCGAAAAAAACTATGACAACAACCAAAGCAAAACGCGAGAACTTGCTTATGCGCATAGTCCGCTTTTATATAGATGGCTTCAGGAATATGAAATTAGGAAAGACGCTATGGGCTATTATCCTCATCAAGCTATTCATCATGTTCGCCATCCTGAAAGTATTCTTCTTCCCAAACTTTCTGAAACAACAGGCCGGCAGTGACAGTGCTGCCAAATCCGAATATGTGCAGCAAGAACTTATCAAACGTGGAATAAACCCCTAAAATATTAAGATATAAGCGTATGATTATGAATTTAGATGCCTTAGTAAGCTGGTCGCGTGCACAGTTTGCTCTTACAGCCATGTATCACTGGTTGTTTGTCCCGCTGACACTGGGATTGGGTGTCATCATGGCTATCGTGGAGACCATCTATTATCGCAATGGCAAACCGGAGTGGAAGCGTTATGCCCAGTTCTGGCAGAAGCTATTCGGTATCAACTTTGCGATCGGTGTGGCCACGGGAATCATTCTCGAATTCGAGTTTGGCACCAACTGGTCTAACTACAGCCTCTTCGTGGGCGATATCTTCGGAGCGCCATTGGCTATCGAGGGTATTTTGGCTTTCTTCATGGAGGCTACTTTTATTGCCGTTATGTTCTTTGGCTGGAACAAGGTCAGCAAAGGGTTTCACCTGAGTGCCACATGGCTGACCATCATCGGAGCCAGCCTGTCGGCCGTATGGATTCTTATCGCCAATGCTTGGATGCAGGAGCCGGTGGGAATGACCTTCAACCCCGATACGATGCGCAACGAAATGACGGATTTTTGGGCTTTGGTATTCTCTTCCACTGCGATCAATAAGTTCTGGCACACGATCTCTTCCTGCTGGACTCTCGGATCCGTATTTGCTTTGGGCGTATGCGGCATCTACCTGCTCAGAAAGGACGACAAACACAAGGACTTCGCCCTCAAAAACATCAAGATCATCGCTCCCTTCGGCTTGGCTGCTTCGCTTATCACAGCTTTCACCGGCGACACCTCTGCCTACAACGTGGCACAAAAGCAACCGATGAAGCTGGCAGCCATGGAAGGTCTGTACGATGCAGGACAGACGGGCAAGGATGGACTCACTGCCGATGGCAAGGGCCTTCCACTCAGCCTCTTCGGCATCCTCAATCCGGCGAAAGAAACACCGCAGGACGATAAGGAAGCCTTCCTCTTCAACGTATCGGTGCCACGCGTACTCTCTGTCTTGGGAACTCGCAACCCCAGCGGTTATGTACCGGGTATCAACAACATCCTCGAAGGCGGATATGTAAAGGCCGATGGCACTACCGCTATTCCGGTGGATAGTATGATGCAGCGTGGACGCAGGGCGATCATGGCTCTGAACGACTACAGCAAGGCCAAACAAGCCGGCGATATGGAAGCTGCCCTACAGCACAAATCCGTTATAGACGAGAATTTCCCCTATTTCGGCTATGGCTATATCCAGCACAAGAACGATATAGTTCCTCCCGTGGGGCTGACTTACTACAGCTTCCGTATCATGGTAGGATTGGGTATGCTGTTTATACTGCTATTCCTATTGGCATGGCTGTTCAGCTTCAAACCGGAAAAATTCAGCAAAATGCGATGGTTCCACATGGTCGCTATCGTATGTATGCCTCTTGCATGGGTAGCCAGTCAGAGTGGTTGGATCGTAGCGGAAGTAGGACGCCAGCCTTGGACGATCCAAGATTTATTGCCGGTACAAGCTGCCGTATCCAAGCTGGAAGCCGGCTCCGTGATGATCACTTTCTTTGTCTTCCTCGTACTCTTTTCTGCTTTGCTCGTTGCCGAGCTGAATATCATGCGCAAGGCAATCAAGAAAGGTCCCGAGACAGAATAACGCTAACGAATCCCGATCTCTATTCATAGAATAAACGACACGAAATTATGGAATACGCATTGTTACAACACTACTGGTGGTTCCTCGTCTCATTGCTGGGAGCACTGCTGGTTTTCCTGCTATTCGTACAAGGAGGACAGTCGTTCCTCTTCAGTCTTGGCAAAGACGAACTGACTCAGAAAATGATGGTCAATTCGACCGGACGAAAATGGGAGTTCACCTTTACGACATTGGTTACTTTCGGGGGTGCCCTCTTTGCATCGTTCCCACTTTTCTACAGCACCAGCTTTGGCGGAGCATATTGGGTATGGATGCTGATCCTCTTCTGCTTCATTATCCAAGCTGTATCCTACGAGTACCAATCCAAACATGGTAATGTATGGGGGAAGAAAACCTACCAAATACTGCTTTTCATCAATGGTGTATTGGCTCCGGTTCTGCTCGGAACGGCTGTTTCCACATTCTTTACAGGCAGTAACTTCGTGGTAAACAAGATGGCGATGTTCGATCTCTCCGGAGGCAGTCAGATCGTTTCGGCCTGGCAGCCGTTCAATGGGTGGCAGCTGAGAGGTCTGGAAGCCGTTTTGAACCTGTGGAATGTAGTACTCGGATTGGCTGTATTCTTCCTTGCCAGAGTATCGGCTCTACTTTATTTCATCAACAATATCGATGACGACAGCCTCTATACAGCTGCCAGACGCCGACTTTGGGCTAATACGATTGCCTTTCTGGTCTTCTTCCTTGCGTACATAGCCTTCTTGATGAATACGGATGGCTTTGCCGTTGACCCTGTCTCCAAAGAGGTCTATATGGAGCCATACAAGTACCTGTACAACTTCTTGGATATGCCGGCTGTTTTGGCGGTCTTCCTGTTGGGAGTAATCCTTGTACTTGCCGGTATCGGTTTGACCCTACTACGCAAAGGCTTCAAACGAGGCATTTGGTTACATGGTACAGGAACCGTGCTGACAGTACTTGCCCTGCTGCTCATAGCCGGCTGGAACGACACGTCTTGGTATCCATCCACATACGATCTGCAAAGCTCTCTTACAATAGAGAATGCCAGCTCCAGCCACTTCACGCTGGAGGTGATGAGCTACGTCTCTCTCCTCATTCCTTTCGTTTTGGCTTACATTTTCTATGCATGGCGAGCATTGGACATTCGTAAGATCACGAAAAAAGAAATGGAGCATGATGATCATACCTATTGATCTCTGACAGATAATTCCACAAATCTGAGGCTGTGTCATACGAGGATTCTCCCATGACACAGTCTCGTTGTTTTTCTACATTTCGGCAGCAATCATGGCCGTTGGTTGGAAAAGACGGTTATATTTACCTGACCAAACACAGCAATATGCCTCATTCTTCATATCAAAACGCAAAGTATCGAATAGGCTTGGCTCTTAGCGGCGGAGCAGCCAAAGGATTTGCTCATTCAGGGGTACTCCATGCCCTTGAGGACAACGGGATACGCCCCGACATTATAGCCGGTACTAGCGCAGGAGCGTTGGTAGCCGCTCTCTATGCCGATGGATATGCTCCCGAAGAAATCCCCCAACTGTTTCGCGGGAAAGACTTCGGGTTCCTGACCGAATGGCAAATACCGCAAAGAGGCGTATTCAGTATACGAAAGTTCAAGAGCTTCCTCCGTTCAGTATTGCGTCACAAGAATATCGAAGATCTACACTTTCCGATCAAGATAGTGGCAACGGATCTTGACCGTGGTCTAATTAAGGTTTTTACCCAAGGGCCTCTTGTCGAAACCGTCACAGCCTCTTGTAGCATTCCGATTCTATTCAACCCGGTGGAGATAGACGGGACTACCTACGTAGATGGCGGACTATTCAAAGATCTTCCGGCTTCCGTCATTCGGGAGGACTGCCGCTATCTCATAGGGGTACACCTCAATCCGAAGGAACCTTCCGAGTATAAAAAGAGTCTTTTCGGCATTGCAGAGCGTTGCTTCGGCTACATCTTCCGAGCGAACTCTTTGCCCGATCGCAAGCTGTGCGATTTGCTGATCGAATCAGGAGAAATAATCAAGTTCAAACCCTTCCAAGTGGAGCCGGCAGAAGAAATTGCAGCATTCGGATACAAAATGGCCGAACAAGTCCTCAAAACAACATCAATAAGACGAAATCCATGAAAAAGAAAGAGAAGATAATCATCTATTCCGTGCTGCCACGTCTCTTCGACAACCGATCTCAAGCACGAACACCGGGAGGTGATCTCAAAGAAAACGGCTGTGGCAAGATGGAAGGCTTCAGTCTGCAAGCACTGGAAATGATTCAGAATCTTGGCACGACCCATATATGGTACATAGGTCTGCTTGAGCAAGCTACTCAGACCAATTATGGCGATGCCGGTATTCTTCCCTGTCATCCCGATATTGTCAAGGGGAAAGCAGGATCGCCTTATGCTATCAGAGACTATTACGACATATCGCCCGAATTGGCTACGGACATTCCTAACCGAATGGCAGAATTTGACGACCTGATCGAGCGTACACACCGTGCGGGTATGGGAGTGATCATAGATTTTGTACCCAACCATGTAGCACGCGAATATCAGTCGGATGCCAAACCATCGGGTACAAAAGATCTGGGCGAGGGAGACGATCCGCTTTTAGCATTCTCTCCCAACAATAATTTTTACTACCTGCCGGAACAACACCTCCACCTGCATTTAGGGGAGCAGAGTCGTACGATGTCTTATCAGGAAGAGCCTGCGAAGGCAACGGGCAACGACCGATTCTCCTCTCATGTAGGCAAGGAGGATTGGTACGAAACAGTGAAATTGAATTACGGCATCGACTATCTGAATGGAGGAAGCAAACACTTCGACCCGATACCCGATACATGGATTCGGATGCGAGATATTCTGCTCTTTTGGACAAGCAAAGGAATAGATGGATTCCGTTGCGACATGGCCGAAATGGTGCCGGTGGAATTTTGGGAATGGGTAATATCGCAAATTCGCGAAAGATACTCGGTCTTATTCATCGCTGAAATCTACCGTCCGGAGCTTTACGAAGAATATCTTCATGCAGGATTCGATTATCTGTATGATAAGGTAGGCATGTATGACTGTCTCCGTGCCGTTATTTGCGGATATGGCTCCGTTTCGGATATATCAGGAGCAGTACGACAAACAGAGCGATTTGCCGACAATATGCTCTACTTCCTTGAGAATCACGATGAGCAACGCATAGCTTCGGATTTCTTTGCAGGAGATGCACGGAAAGCTCTTCCGGCAGTAACGATAGCCGCCACGATAGGGCGCAATCCCTTTATGCTTTACTTCGCACAGGAACTTGGCGAACGTGGAATGGATGCCGAAGGGTTCAGCGGTAAGGACGGTCGCACCACGATATTTGACTATTGGAGTCTGGACAAGATGCAGCGTCGCATCAATGGCGGACTATACGACACGAAGATGTTATCCGAAGAAGAACGCGTCTTACTAAAAAGTTATACCTGTCTATTACATGATGTTTGCGCCCTGCCATCAGTCGTTCAAGGAAACTTCTATGACCTTGGCTATGCCAATCGGAGCAATCCTTACTTCCGGCCTGATCGGCAATTTGCTTTTCTTCGCCATACATCGGACGAAATACTTCTTGTTGTAGCCAATTTTGCACCCTTCGACGCAGAAATCAGGGTCAATATCCCCGAACATGCCTTTCAGACCATGCAGGTAAAGGACAATACAGCTTTCCTGCTGACCGATATGCTTTCCGGAGAAAATAGCATCGGCTGTCTCACCCAATACGCCCCCTACCCACTCCGGCTACCGGCCTATGGCTATGCACTGCATCGCTTCCGTTCGCTTGATTGATACAGCCCCTTTTCGGGTCTAGTAGCACCTCGGTAAAAACAAAGAGACTGCGCCGAAACAGCTTTTCGGCGCAGTCTCTCTCAGTCTTTATACAGCAGGATCAGAAGTTCACACGAATACCGGTAGACCAAGTGCGGCCGAAGCCGTACCATACGAGAGCCGAAGCCTCATCGTGTTTCTTACCGATGATATTGTCGTCGGCATCGCTCACATATCGCTTGTCAGCGACGTTGTCCATATTGAAGTAGAACGTAGTGCTGAGCGAACCGAGCTTGAAATTGTAAGATGCAGACAGATCGAACAGACCTACATCGGGCAACTTCCATGATTCTACGATTTCTTTGCCATCTGCTTCGTACTGCTGTGCATTACGTGTTGCAGGGTTGAATCCTGCATAGTTTTTGCCAAGGAAGTTGTACTTACCTACAACATGGAAACCCTTGAACAGCTCTATGTCCGCAGATACGGCAGCTGTCATCTGTGCCGCGTCTCCGACGTGCAGCCCTTTGATATAAGTTATATCCTGTCCTGTCTCATTACCGGCTTCGTCGTATGAAGTGTAGCTTACGTTGTTTTGCCAAGTCCAGTCGCCAAGAGAGAACATACCGCGAAGGTTGATTTGACGAATAGGACGATAGCTGATCTCAGCCTCTACCCCACAGTGAACGGCATCAACGCCATTGAGATAAACATATTCATTTCCGATTCTCTTCGAAGTCACGCGGTCCATCCACTTGGTATAGTATCCGTTGATATTGAATTCGAAGTTCTTATGATTCGTGAATCCATATCCGATTTCTCCTGTAAACACCTTTTCCATATTGGCTTTTTCGTTGGGAACGATAGCTCCTGCGGCATAAACATTACCGAAGAGTGGTGCACGCGTGAAGTAACCACCGTTTACGAATACGTTGTGTCCCTGTGCAAATTTGTAGCTCAGACCGGCCTTACCACTCCAGGGAAGGAAGCTCTTCCACGGCGATACACCGGCCAGGTAATTGGTGGACTTGCTACCGCCATAGTTATGATTGCGGTAGAGTTCGTAGTTGATAGATCCTGATACGAATGCATCGATCCATTCGGATGAATGCTCCATCTGAGCAAAGAGACCATGCCACATGATTTCCCCCGTATAGTCACGGTTTACGATGTCACCTACTTTCAGGTGCTGACCTTCCGTATGATAGGCAAGCTTTGCCTTGGGATCCTCTACATAGTAATTGCCACCGAGCAGATCGGTGATCTTGTCATAGTGATCGCCACGGTAGTAACGTCCGTCATATCCGGCTGTCAAAGTCAGCGAGCTATTGAGCTTCTTCTTGAACGAAGAAAGCAAGCCGAACCACTTGTGAGAGTTAGATCCGAGAGCGAAGATTGCTTCCGATCCGTTGCTTGCCGCAGCATTGGCAGCCAGTACCGCATCGTAATCGATGAGTCCGTCGGGAGTTACCTTGGTTTGTTCGTAGGGCTGACCCGTATTATAGTTGATCAATACCCACTTGCTGTTTTTTCCATAAGCACGACGACCTCCACCGGTAGCTAAAGACGCATATGCTGTGGTGTAAAGAGAGGTGTTGTCATCCATCTTCCAGAAGTGGTTCAGCGAGAACTGAGGCTTATGGTAGGTATTGTAAGCATAAGCTGTAGGAGTCAGTTCGCCACGCAGATAACCGAACGATTGATTGTGACGGATACCATATTTATCATAGTCAGCCACAGAGTATTTGCTGGAACGTTGGTTGTGCCATTGCGGTGCACCAAATCCGGTAAGAGAAAGGGTGTGACGTTCGTTGAATTTCTTTGAAACGTTGAAGAAGTAAGAGAATGCACGACCTTTCAGCCCATTCACATAACCCAGACCAGTCATATGGGAACCTGCGATAGAGATGGCCCAACCATCGTTCATACCCGTAGAGATAGAGAAAGATTCCTTGTGCAATCCATCGTTACCCATACCGACATAAGCCGAACCACCGGTATTGACATCTGTAGTCTTAGTGATAATGTTCATCGTACCCCCTACAGAACTGATACCGAGCTTGGAAGCTCCGAGTCCGCGTTGGATCTGAATGGTGCTGGCTTGGTTCATCAGACCGCTCCAATTACTCCAATACACCTTACCATCTTCCATACCATTAACGGGAACCCCATTAATGAGTACACCGAAGTTATAGGTATCGAATCCACGCACATTGGTACGGCCGTCACCGAAACCTCCACTTCCTTTGGTGGTATAAGTAGACGGAGTGGACTTAACCAATTCGGGGAACTCGATATTCAACGAAGCTGCCTGAATATCGGCCACGCGAATATTAGAGACTGGTACCGGCGTCATACGATCTTTAGGCACCACGGAGGCTATTACCTGAATTTCATCCAAACCGATGGCTTGCGGATCGAGGGAGATCGTGCCAAGGTCTTCTTGAGAGCCTCTGCCTACAGAGCGAGTTAGGGTAACATAGCCTACGCAACGGAAGGTCAGGACAGATTTGGCCGGCACTTCGAATCGGAAGCTACCATCCATATCGGTGGTTACACCGCGGAGGGATGCCCCTTGACCGGTGCTTACAGATACACCGATGAGAGGTTCGGATGTTTCTGAATCGATCACCTTACCGGTCACCACTGTTTGCGCCATTGCCAAAGAGAAACCTAAGGCCATCAGCAGTGTGGTCAGGAAAAGTTGTAGAATTCTTTTTCTCATAAGACATAATAATTTAGATTCGACTTAAAGGCATCTCTGCCCAATTCTTGTACAAAGATAATCCAGAAACATTAAGCTTGTGTTACAAGCTTTATACTTCGGTTCATTGCCATGTGATTATCTAAACCAAATCAATATTTGGGAAGGTATTACCATGGGTGTCATCTTACAAATTAACAAGCGTTCGAGTTCTTTCTATATCATGTTTGCTATTTGTCCGTGTTCTCAAACTCTTTATTTTTGTAGGGAATCGTTCCACTCTTTGTTTTTAGTTGTTCTTCTAATTAACCTGATGGCATGGGGTAGGCCTCTTAAAGAAACTACACCTTTGTGGTTGATCAATAACGCTATCAGGCCTCTTGTCCACTATCTTCACAATTATTTAACTGATGTGCCATTCTATCTTCAAAGTTCTACGCCCTCACCAATGGGTCAAAAACCTCTTCATCTTCTTGCCGGTTTTTTTCGGCAAACATCTGTTCGAGGTGGAGTATTGGCTGCCGAGTCTGTTCGCTTTTGTGAGTTTCAGCCTTGCTGCCAGCGGTGTTTACTGCTTTAACGACATCAATGATGTGGAGGCGGACAGGTTACATCCCGTCAAACGTCATCGCCCCATTGCCAGCGGAGCGTTGTCCATCGGATTGGGATATGCTCTGATGGTGATCTGCTTTATTTTGAGCATAGGACTGCTATGGGTAGGCGCTAATGCCATAGCCATGGATTTTGTGGGGGTATCTCTGGTAATCGTCGGTTACATCGGAATGAATATTTTATACAGCATCAAGCTCAAGCAGATAGCGATAGTAGATATTCTGATCATTTCTTTAGGATTTGTTTTACGACTTCTAATGGGTAGCTTAGCCACAGGGATTGTGCTATCGAAGTGGCTTGTGCTCATGACTATGCTTCTGGCTCTTTTCCTGGCTTTAGCCAAGCGATGGGATGATGTATGGATCTATGAGACAACCGGGATGAAAGCTCGAGGCAATATAGACAAGTACAATACCGCTTTCATGAACCAAGCATTGAGCATCGTAGCCGCAATAACAGTGGTGTGCTACATCATGTACACGATTTCTGACGAGGTAGTGGCACGTATCGGTAGCAGCCATTTATATCTTACCGCCATATTCGTTTTGGCGGGACTCCTTCGCCATTTACAACTGACATTAGTCGAAAACCGCAGTGGCAGTCCCACCAAAGTTTTGTTGCAGGATCGTTTTATGCAGATATGTGTGATCGGCTGGGCGATCACCTTTGGTATAATACTCTATTGCTGATGTTCGTCGAATCGATTTTTGCTACATTTGCAAGCCGGCAGAGGTTCCCCTCAGAAAGCGTTTATTATACAGAGACCTCGGCTGCTTGATAAAACTGTTTGATAAATAACGATAAAGACTCCAAACATGCATACTTCATTCTCATACATATCTTACTACAAGGGACTCTCTCCCTTATTCCTCATACCTGTCGGAGTTAAAAGAAATGATGTCCGTACTCATGGCAGATAAGGAGCAATAGTTCTCCCGATAATCCTCCACACACAACCAGTCACGCACCAAGTTCTATGTAGAACTTCGTGCGTGACTCTTTATATACAGGCTCTTGAAAAGGCCTTTTTCAGCATGCGATTTATATAGAAATGTCTTTCGATCTATATATAAATGGGAAACGATTTATATACAAATCGAAAACGATCTATATATTTATCATAAATGATTTGTATATAGATCGTTATACCCTCTTCCAAAAGTCATGTTTTGACCTAAAAAAGTCTACTTTATCTCCCTTTTGACTTCAAAATCCGTTTCCTTTCAGATGTTTATTTGGAATGATTCTAAACCCATCTTCGTTGTTGAAAACTTTTTTCGCGCCTGTTTTTGGGCTTATGAATCATCCTTTTGGGATGTATAAGGAGGAAAATAAGAATCAACAAAACGCAAGCATTAAATCGCGATAGAAGAGGGATAGAGCAAGAGGCTTTTTCTTCCATTTCTTTCGGTTGCGTACTTGTTTTATTAAGTTTGCTCCTATGAAGCAGATAGAAGATATATCCGAGTTTCGCTCTTCGCCTGAGCTTGTGGACAAACTGTATAAGCATGGCATCCTCAAGGTCTACAAGGCCGGCAGCGTTATCCTCAATGAGAATGCACATGTTCGCTCCATCCCTATCGTTATCAAAGGGGTCATGAGGGTGATCCGTACCGAAGAGGATGGCAGAGAAATTCTGCTCTACTATATCAAGGCGGGCGAAAGCTGTATCATGTCTTTTCTTGGGGGGCTTCACAATGAGACGAGCAAGGTAAAGGTGGAGATCGAAGACGATGCCGAGATTCTTTTCTTGCCCGTCGATAAGGTTTCCCTCTTTATGAAAGAGCATCCCGAATGGCTCAACTACATCTTCCGCTCCTACCACAAGCGATTCGAGGAGCTATTAGATACGGTGAATGCCATTGCTTTCAAGAAAATGGACGAACGTCTATTGGCCCTCATTCAAAAGAAGGCCGAACTCGTGAAGGGCAATACGATACAGATCACGCACGAACAACTGGCCAATGAATTGGGAACAGCCAGAGCCGTGGTATCAAGGCTGCTCAAACAACTGGAAGAATCCGGCATCGTTCGCTTAGGGCGTAACAAAATCACCCTTATGTGACCAAAGTAGCTGTACACCGCTCCGGATATGATGACCTTTGCCTCATCATAAAACCGGAGACAGTATGCTTATAGCAGGTTACTTGGCATCTATTTTAATCGGCCTGTCACTCGGCCTTATCGGTGGTGGAGGGAGTATCCTCACCGTTCCCGTGCTCGTATATCTCATGGGTATAGACCCTGTCTTGGGTACAGCCTATTCGCTTTTTATCGTGGGAGCTACCAGTGTAGTCGGTAGCATCTCATACTTCCGCCGTTCGCTGGTGGACGTTCGCACTGCAGTGCTTTTCGGTCTGCCATCGATCCTCGCCGTATTCCTGACGAGAGCTTATCTGGTACCGGCGATTCCGGAGCATGTATTGAGTCTTGGCCGTTTTTTGATTGACCGGAACATGCTCCTGATGCTCTTGTTTGCCGTACTGATGCTTACGGCATCCGTCAGCATGATCAGACCGGCTAAAATGCAGGAGAAAACATCACAGAGATCCCCCAAGCCGAAACGACCCCGTTATGCCCTGATCCTCCTTGAGGGAATTGTGGTCGGTACGCTCACAGGGCTTGTCGGTGCCGGAGGTGGCTTCTTGATCATCCCTGCCTTAGTCATCCTCGGAGGCCTACCAATGAAACGAGCTATCGGCACCTCACTTGTAATCATATCAGCCAAATCGCTCTTGGGATTTCTGGGAGAGAATAATCCGGCCGGTCTCGACTGGGGGCTTCTCCTCTCGGTAACGGCTTTTGCCATCATCGGGATATTCATCGGCATGAAACTCTCCCAATATATTGACGGAGACAAACTCAAACCGGCATTCGGCTGGTTCGTCTTCGTCATGGGGCTATACATCATTCTCAAAGAGACCGTACTCGTATAGTTCGCGCCATTGTGTGACTAAAGTAGCTGTACGAGCCGGAAAGATGGTTGATCTTTGCAACGTCAGACAAGCATTAATAACACTCGACAAATATGAAAGTAGAACAGATTTACACGGGCTGCTTAGCCCAGGGCGCATACTACATCACTTCGATGGGAGAGGCTGCCATCATCGACCCACTGCGTGAGATCACGCCCTACCTCGAACGTCTCAAGCGCGACGGGGTAAAGCTCAAATACATATTGGAGACGCATTTCCATGCCGACTTTGTGAGCGGACACCTCGATCTGAGCCGTGCCACAGGTGCCCCCATTGTTTATGGGCCTACGGCTAAGCCCGGATTCGATGCGATAGTGGCTGAGGATAATCAGATCTTCGAGTTGGGCAATGTAAGGATCCGAGTGCTTCATACACCCGGACATACGATGGAAAGCTCTTGCTTCCTGCTTATCGACGAAAACGGACGCGAGACAGCTCTCTTCAGTGGCGACACGCTCTTCCTCGGAGATGTCGGCCGTCCTGACCTGGCGCAGAAAGCTGCGAACTTGACACAGGAAGAGCTGGCCGGCCTGCTCTATGATAGTCTCTACACTAAGATCCTCCCTTTGTCGGACGACATCATCGTATATCCGGCTCACGGTGCAGGATCGGCCTGCGGCAAGAATATGATGCAGGAGACAGTGGACAGCCTTGGCAACCAAAAGCGAGTCAATTATGCTCTTAATCAGCCGAGCAGAGAGGCATTTATAGCATCTGTGATAGAGGGCTTGTTGCCACCGCCGGCTTATTTCGGTGGCAATGTGGCTATGAACAAGATGGGATATGACAGCATCGACAACGTGATGGAGCGCGGACTCTCAGCCCTCTCAGCCGCAGACTTCGAAGCGATAGCCGAAACGTCCGATGCTCTGGTACTGGATACGAGAGCTCCCGGCGTGTTCGCCCAAGGCTTCATTCCTCGTTCGATCAACATCGGTCTGGATGGGGACTTTGCCCCTTGGGTCGGTACGACGATCGTAGACGTGAAGCAACCTCTGTTGCTCGTGGCAGATCCCGGACGTGAGCAGGAAGTGATCACAAGACTCAGCCGTGTGGGATTCGATCAGGTATTGGGCTATTTGGATGGCGGATTCGACACATGGAAAACCTCGGGCAAAGAGATCGACCATGTAGAACGCATCACGGCCGACGAATTTTCCGAACGATTCCGCTCCGAAGAGAGCCTCGTATTCGATGTACGCAAGGAGAGCGAATATGCAGCAGAGCACGTGGAAGGAGCTTATAGCCGTCCGCTCGCCTATATCAATGACTGGATACAGGATATTCCCCGAGACCGACATTTCTATCTGCACTGTATAGGCGGATACCGCAGTATGATCGCTTCCAGCATCCTACTCTCGCGAGGTTATCGTAATTTCACGGACATCGAAGGCGGATTCGCAAGCATTGCGCAGACCGGTGTTCCCAAAACAGACTATGTATGTCAAAGCAAAATATCAAAAAAGTAATATCGTCTTCCTTAACCATCATTATTGCAATTGTCATGTTAGGATTACTGAAAAATCTATTCTCGCAGCCTGACGATAAGGCTCTGACCGAGGCTATTCGCAACGGTGCCTTTCTGGTCGATGTACGTACGCCGGGTGAATTTGCTTCGGGCAGTGTATCCGGAGCCGTGAATATTCCGCTGGACCGGATAGCATCTCGCCTGGATGAACTCAAGAATAAGAAGACCATCATCGTCTTCTGTCGCAGCGGCAACAGAAGCAGCCAGGCCAAGAGCATCCTTGAACGCAATGGCTTCACCAATGTACTCAACGGAGGCACCTGGGGGCATGTAGCCTCCCTGAAAGGCGATCAGCGATAACGAAGTCTGAGAAAGACTTCGACCGTTACAACTCTTTACTCTATTAAGAAGGATTGGTTTTTGAATTTTTGTCTTTCCGAAGACAAGAATATCATCACAAAACCAATCCTTCTTTTTCACATCATATAAATGTATCCTATTCTCTCTTTTGCTCTACTGTTTATAGGACGCAAAAGGTCTCAAAATCCGATATTACCGCTTTCTATACCCTATAAATCACATCCAAAGCAGGGCAATCGCAGTACAATCCTTCAAATGCGATAGCCCTCTGTCGAAGAGGCCGGTCTCTTCGGGGAATTTTCTGTAGTCTGTGTTGCTCTCTTACTATTGGAAATTACAATCACGGGTTTCTTTCTATTATAAGAAATGAGTCCTGATCTTCCCAAATAAGGGGGAAAATGAATTTTGAAGACGCAAAACAGGAAAAACTTCTAAGATTATTTTCATTTCACCTTAATTGGCCATAATATACTGGTAATTAGCATGTTGTAATGAGCACCGTAGGCCTACGCTGGTCTCCTGCATCGTGCAGGAAGGCATCGTACGCCTACGATCGTAAGTGTTTCGTACCGGCTTTTCAACTCTTCTTCGTATTCCTCGGCATAATCTTCAATCTCGTACCAAGAGGTATCACCTGAGAGCGTAGAGAGGAAAACGATCAGGAGTAAAAAGTCGAGAGGATAAACTTCTTTGCTCTCTATCCTCCGTGGGTTCGAGACCATAAAGAGGCCTTCCAAATAGAGACTGAATACATGACTGACGGCTCATTCAACGACTATAAAATTTATAGAACGCTGTTTTGAATGCCTCTGCCCTGACATAAAAAGTGATGTCCTTTTCGAGATCAGCCTTTTCCTAATATCTTTTCGATTTTTTTCTCCGGGATGCAAAAGACATGGATTGCACAATGGGCACGAACATGTCGATGAGATCGAATAGGTTCGATTATCTCGTTTTTCCGATATGTATTTGAATTTGCTTTGCTATTAGACAGTCTGAGATTCTTTTTTAGGCTTTTTCAGCGAAAAAACTACCGAGATAAATGCTACTTTTGTGGCATTATACAAATGAAAAATTACCCAATAATGGATACAACCAACAGACGTGTACGCGTACGTTTCGCTCCGAGTCCTACCGGGCCGTTGCATATAGGAGGGGTACGTACGGCCCTATACAACTATCTCTTCGCTCGCCAGCATGGAGGTGATATGATCCTGCGCATCGAGGATACGGACAGCAATAGATTCGTGCCCGGTGCCGAGGCATATATAATAGAGGCATTGGAATGGCTCGGCATCAAATTCGACGAAGGCGTGGGCTATGGAGGCCAATATGGCCCATACAGGCAGAGCGAAAGGCGCGATATTTATCGTGTATATGTTCGCCAACTATTGGATTCGGGACGGGCATATATCGCCTTCGATACGCCGGAGGAGCTGGAAGCTCGGCGAGCCGAGATACCCAACTTCCAATACGATGCCGCTACTCGTGGACAGATGCGCAACTCTCTGACACTGCCTGCCGAAGAAGTGGAGCGTCTCGTATCGGAGGGGACGCAGTACGTGGTTCGTTTCCTCGTGGAGCCGAATGTGGACGTAGAAGTGAACGACCTGATTCGCGGACGAGTGGTGATCAACTCTTCCATCCTCGACGACAAGGTGCTGTATAAAAGTGCCGACGACCTGCCCACCTACCATCTGGCCAATATCGTGGACGACCATCTGATGGAAATGAGTCATGTGATACGCGGTGAGGAGTGGTTGCCCAGTGCACCGCTTCATGTCCTGCTCTATCGTGCTTTCGGTTGGGAAGACACGATGCCGAGATTTGCCCATTTGGCACTGCTGCTGAAGCCCGAAGGAAACGGTAAGCTGAGCAAACGCGATGGCGATCGCTTGGGATTTCCCGTATTTCCGTTGGAATGGAAAGATCCCCAAACGGGAGATATATCCAAAGGCTATCGTGAAAGCGGCTACCTGCCTGAAGCGGTGGTAAACTTCCTCGCGCTTCTGGGTTGGAATCCGGGCAATGATCAGGATGTCATGAGTATGGACGAATTGATCCGATTGTTCGACATCGAAAAGTGCAGCAAAGCCGGGGCCAAGTTCGACTACGAGAAAGGGCGTTGGTTCAATCACCAATATATCCAGCGAAAGGACGATACGGACTTGGCCGAACTCTTCCGCCCCATCCTTCGCGAACATGGAGTAGAGGCTACCGATGAGAAAACGGCTCATGTAATCTCCCTCGTCAAGGAGCGTATAAACTTCATCGGAGAGCTGTGGGAGCAAGCCGGATTCTTCTTTATCGCACCGCTATCCTATGATGAAAAAACAGTGAAGAAACGCTGGAAAGAAGATACGGCCAAGCAGTTGGGCGAACTTGCCGAATTGCTGGACTCTCACCCATCGTTTGAAGCCGAAGCAACCGAACCGACTGTAAAGAACTGGATCGAGACCAATGGCTATCACCTCGGCAATATCATGAACGCCACTCGGTTGGCACTCGTGGGCGAGAGCAAGGGCCCTCATATCTTCGACATTATGGAAGTGCTCGGGCGTGAAGAGACCGTTGGACGCATACGCCGTGCCATTGAAGTCTTAGGCTGAGAGCAATAATTCTTTTTTCGAGATATATGCGATTCCTTTTCAGCCTGATCGGATTGGTCTATTCCTCGCTGATCAAACTTGCCGTTCCGTTCAATCCCAAAGCTCGTATGATGGTTCGTGGGCGGTGGAAGGTGTGGCGTCGGCTACGTGAGGGCATAGTGCCGGGCGGACGTTATATATGGTTCCATGCTGCTTCTTTGGGGGAGTTCGAGCAGGGGAGACCGATGATAGAACGCATCCGAAGCGAATATCCGGACTATAGGATCGTGCTTACCTTCTTCAGCCCTTCGGGATACGAGGTGCGTAAGAATTACGAAGGTGCCGATGTGATCGTGTATCTGCCGGCGGATCGTTTGGCTCGCGTGCGTAAGTTTCTGGATTTGGTCAAGCCTGAGATGGCTATTTTCATCAAATACGACTTCTGGCCCTGCTTCCTGACAGAATTGGAGCGCAGGCAGATACCTACTTATCTGGTTTCATCCATCTTCCGACCGTCACAGCTGTTTTTCCGCTGGTATGGAGGAGCATACAAGCGTTTGTTACACTGCTTTACGCACATTTTTGTTCAGGACGAGGCTTCGCGCCTGCTACTTGAAAAGCATGGGATAGACCATGTATCCGTAGCGGGAGATACGCGCTTCGACAGGGTGATCTCCGTATATGAAGCTCGCAAATCGCTTCCGCTGATAGAGCGTTTTGCTGCTTCCGTACCGGAAGACGGTTTGGTCATTGTGGGCGGTAGCAGTTGGCCTCCCGACGAAGAGATACTCGTACGCTACTTCAATCGCAATCCCAAGATCAAGCTCATACTGGCACCGCACGAAATCGACAAGGAACATTTGCTACAGATCATATCGCACATACGGCGGCCTTTCATACGACTTTCGGAAGCTACGGAAAGCGATATTGCCCGGCAGGATTGTCTGATCGTAGACAGCTTCGGTCTCCTATCCTCCATTTATCGCTACGGTCAGGTAGCTTTTATCGGAGGAGGATTCGGCAAGGGCATTCACAATACACCCGAGGCCGCAGTCTATGGCATACCGGTTATTTTCGGGCCACGATATGAGAAGTTCAAGGAAGCCCGTGAATTGATAGATGTCGGCGGAGGGTTCTCGGTATCATCGGCAGAGGAGTTTGGCTCCCTGATCGAGCGACTACAAACGGACAAGATCTATAGGGATGCCGCATCCCACGCAGCAGTAGACTATATCAGATCTAATGCGGGTGCAACGGAATACATTATCCGCCAAATCATGAAATAGGCTCAAACGGGGGATATGTGACCGAAATCATTCGTTACCCTCGCCCCCTGCCTCCATCCGAATAGAACACACAGAAAGAGATATGAATATTTTCAAGCGGACAATACAGACAAACAGCTGGTGGGCTTTTGCCTATCGTATGGCATTGGCTTATTTCTTTTTTGGTATTGCCCGTGGATTGTTCTACCTCTTCAACTACCGCTTTTTTGCCGACATGACTGCCGAGCAGGTATGGCGTGCATGGATGGGGGGGCTTAGGTTCGACACGGCTTCCGTTTTGTATTTGAATGCTCTTTTCATCCTGTTGAGCTTTCTGCCGTTCAGATTTCGCACCAAGCGATCTTATCGAATCCTCACTGACTGGACTTTTTTCGTTCCGAACGCTTTAGGGCTGGCGACAGGTCTGGCCGACTGTATTTACTATCCATATACCTTAAAGCGAACCTCTTCGACAGTTTTCTCGGAATTCAGCCATGAAGGTGGAGGGCTGATCTGGCACCTTCTCCTGAATTATTGGTATATGAGCCTGCTGGCTATAATCCTCGTTGCAGTTATGGTATGGCTGTATCATCGGGTTAAGCCGGTACGCACCTATGCCGAAGAGAAAGGCGGCCAGCAGTATTATACGATTCATGCCGTAGCTCTTGTTGCTGCTATCGCATTTATCGTATGGGGCATACGTGGAGGCAGCTTTGCCAAGTCGTGGCGTCCTATGACAATGAGCTATGCCAATCTGTCGGTGGACAAGGTGGAACACAGGGCTTTGGTACTGAATACGCCCTACAGCATCATTCGTACCATTGGCAAACAGGGTCTGGAGGAAAAGCGTTTTTATACCTCCGAAAAGGAATTGGAGCAAGTATTCAACCCCATTCATCATTTGGCGATGGATACGACAGCTCGTTTCGGTCAGTTGCGTGGACGCAACGTGATGGTAATAATCATCGAAAGCTTTGCCCGCCAATACGTGGGACGGCTGAATCAAGACATTCCCGATTACAAAGGATATACACCCTGCTTCGACTCGATTTCACAAGAGGGATACCTGTTCGAACAAGCTTTTGCCAACGGGCGTAAGAGTATCGATGCCATGCCATCCATATTGAGTTCGTTGCCTTCTCTTCGCTCACACTTCATTACGTCTCACTATTCGGGCAATGAGATTGAAGGATTGGGGACGGCTCTCGGGCAGATCGGTTATCAATCCATTTTCTTGCATGGTGCACCAAACGGATCAATGGGCTTCGATGCTTTTGTCAAACAAGCCGGCTACAAACGTTATTTCGGCAAGACAGAGTATGCTCGCGATGAAGATTTCGATGGTGTATGGGGTATCTGGGACGAGCCGTTCTTACTGCATGCCGTGGACGAGCTCAGCCGTATGAAACAGCCTTTTGTAGGTACGCTGTTCACGCTTTCCAGCCATGAGCCTTTCCGTATTCCAAGTCATTACAAAGGTCGCTTCCCCAACGAGGGCGAACCGCTGGTGCAGTGCATCGGATATACAGATCATGCCTTGGGAGAATTTTTCCGTAAAGCAAGCCTACAGCCTTGGTTTGAAAATACGCTCTTCGTTATCACAGCCGACCATGCTTCCGGAGATCTCCGTCCTGAGTACAGAAGTGCTGTCGGACGTTATGCCGTACCCATCTTATTCTATGCTCCGGGATCTGATTTGATAGGATTTGACAGGACTACTACCGTACAGCAAGCCGATATTCTTCCGACAGTGCTAAGCCTTTTGGGTTATTCTGCTCCTGTTCTGGCTTTCGGGAATAACATGTTTAGCCGGCAAGCTCCGCATTTTGCCGTCACCGATTACGACGGCACTCTTCAACTATTAGGGGATGGCTTCGTCCTTCAGCACGATGGCAATCGTCCTCTTGCCTTGTACGACTATCTTAATGATAAAGAACTTCACACAAATCTGATCAAAACGCAAACTGCACGGGCTGACAGTATGACACGCCGAATAGAAGCAGTGATCCAGTCTTTCAATCATCGAATGAATACAAACAGGCTCATTGCCGATAAATAACGAATAAAATTCATAGAGTAAGAAGAGAGCGATGTAAATAGATCAGGCTATTGCTGCAATCCTATTTGCCATTTGATCGTAATAAAGTTATTTTTGTCCCGCAAATCGATTTGCTATGAAAGGAATAATCCTTGCCGGAGGATCCGGCACTCGTCTATATCCGATAACTCGGGGTGTAAGCAAACAGCTTCTGCCCGTTTATGACAAGCCGATGATTTACTACCCGCTTTCTACGCTTATGCTTGCGGGTATTCGGGATGTCCTGATCATTTCCACACCACAGGACCTGCCCATGTTCCAACGGCTTTTGGGTGATGGCAGTGATCTCGGTGTTCGCTTGGAGTATGCAGTGCAACCCTCCCCCGATGGATTGGCACAGGCTTTCATCATCGGACGCAAGTTTGTAGGAGACGATTGTGCCTGTCTCGTCTTAGGAGATAATATCTTCTACGGGCATGGCTTCAGCCAGATGCTTCGGTCGGCAGTTGCCGATGCAGAAAAGGGCATGGCCACCATTTTCGGCTATTATGTGAATGATCCTGAGCGATATGGTGTAGCAGAAGTGGACGCTACCGGCAAGGTCATCAGTCTGGAGGAAAAACCGAAAAAGCCGAAAAGCAACTACGCAGTGGTGGGACTTTACTTCTATCCCAATGATGTACTGGATGTAGCAGCAGATGTCAAACCATCGGCACGGGGCGAACTGGAAATAACCTCAGTCAATCAGGAGTTCATGCTTCGCAATCAGCTCCGCCTCCAACAGCTGGGGCGTGGTTTTGCCTGGCTGGATACAGGCACGCACGAATCACTGACAGATGCTTCCGCATTTGTCTCTGTCATAGAGAAACGCCAAGGCTTGAAGATCGCCTGTTTGGAGGAGATTGCTTACAATAATGGCTGGCTCACCAAAGAAGATCTGGCTCGTGTGGCTGAACCGATGAAACAGAATCAATACGGAAAGTATCTGCTTGGACTGATCAAATAGAGAGCTCCCCATCCATGAACTTCACCCCCACCGAAATACCCGAAGTTGTTATCCTTGAGCCCCGATTGTTCCGTGACGATCGAGGCTATTTCTTCGAATCATTCAGTCGGCAAGAGATAGAAACGGGTATTCGTCCCATTAATTTTGTACAAGACAACGAATCGGCATCCCGCTATGGAGTACTGAGAGGGCTTCACTTCCAGAAACCTCCTCATGCTCAGAGCAAGCTGGTGCGAGTAGTACGTGGGTGTGTGGTTGACTATGCCGTGGATATTCGCTTCGGATCGCCTACTTTCGGCAAATATGTAGCCGTGGAGCTTTCCGATACGAACTTCAGGCAGCTCTTTATCCCACGCGGATTTGCTCACGGCTTTGTCGTGCTAAGCGACGAGGTCGTATTCCAGTACAAATGCGACAACTACTATGCTCCGCAAAGCGAAGGAGCCATTGCCTGGAACGATCCGAACTTAGGCATTGACTGGAGAATCCCTGCTGAGGACATTATCCTCTCAGCTAAAGATCAGACCAATCCGTCATGGACGGAATTAATATCAAGCGAGGATTTCCGGAATCTCTTCCCCTACAATCAAGACTTATACGAATGAACCGAATACTGGTAACCGGAGCCGATGGTCAGTTGGGTAGTGAACTTCGGTTGTTGGCTTCGGCTGACAGCCGTTTTGTTTTCACCGACCTGGCGGAGCTGGATATTAGAGATAGAGATACCGTCCTGAGCTTTGTAGAGGAATATAGCATCGGGATCATTATCAACTGTGCCGCATATACAGCTGTGGACAAAGCCGAAGACAATGAAGTCTCTGCCGAGAAAGTCAATCACCAAGCCGTGGCTCATCTGGCAGCAGCTGCTGCGAAGTATGATGCCCTGCTGATACATATTTCTACGGATTATGTATTTGATGGTATGGCGAATATCCCCTATAGGGAAGACATTCCGACGGCTCCTCTCGGTGCATACGGCCGTACCAAGCTAAAAGGAGAACAGGCTGTGTTGGCAGCCGACTGCCGATACATGATACTGCGCACATCGTGGCTGTACTCATCGTACGGCAATAATTTCGTGAAAACGATGCTTCGGCTGACAGCAGAACGCGATACATTAAATGTAGTCTTCGATCAGGTTGGTACTCCTACCTATGCTGCGGACTTGGCTGCTTTCATACACCGTCTGGCTATAGGACAACTGCCCGTTAAGACGGGGTTATATCACTTTAGCAACGAAGGCGTATGTTCGTGGTTCGACCTTGCAGTGGCCATCGCCCGAATGAGTGGTCATACAGCATGCCGGATCAGCCCCTGCCATAGCGATGAATATCCGACGAGAGTAAGAAGGCCGCATTATTCCGTCTTGGATAAGACACTTATTAAAAACACTTTCGACATCAGCATTCCTCACTGGCAGGATTCTTTGGCTGCGTGTCTGAATCTGCTAAAACATTGAAGAACGATGAACTTCCGACGTCATATTCTCATCACCGGCGGTGCCGGTTTTATCGGATCGCATGTGGTACGACTCATGGTCAATGCTTATCCTGATTATGAGATCATCAATCTCGATACGCTGACATATGCCGGCAATCTGGCCAATCTCAAGGATGTAGAGTCCGAGCCGAACTATCGCTTCGTCAAAGCGGATGTTTGTGATGCCAATACGCTGAAGAAAATCTTTGCTTATTATGCCATTGACGGAGTCATTCATCTGGCGGCCGAAAGTCATGTGGATCGGTCTATAAAGGATCCTTTAGCTTTTGCCCGTACCAACGTAATGGGGACACTGACGCTCCTGCAAGCAGCTAAAGAGGCTTGGCATGGGGAATACGAAAGCAAGCGTTTCTATCACATATCGACCGATGAGGTATACGGGGCATTGGCTTTCGACGGTACGCTATTTACGGAAGAAACCAAATACGACCCACATTCTCCCTATTCTGCCAGCAAGGCTTCCGGCGACCATTTTGTCCGGGCTTATCACGACACTTTCGGTCTGCCGATAGTGATCTCCAACTGCTCGAACAACTATGGGCCCTATCAATTTCCGGAGAAACTCATTCCCCTCTTCATCAATAATATCCGGCACAACAAGCCTCTACCCGTCTATGGCAAAGGGGAGAACGTCCGCGACTGGCTCTATGTCGAAGACCATGCTCGTGCCATCGATCTGATATTCCATCGGGGCAAGAATGGCGACACCTACAATATCGGTGGCTTCAACGAATGGAAGAACATCGATCTTATCAAGGTCATGATCCGCGTGGTGGATCGTCTTTTGGGCAGAGAGGAAGGCTCTTCGGAGAAGCTGATCACCTACGTAACGGACAGGGCCGGACACGATCTGCGCTATGCCATCGACTCGACTAAGCTGAAAAACGAACTGGGCTGGGAACCCTCTCTCCAATTCGAAGAAGGCATCGAGAAAACCGTCCGCTGGTATCTTCACAATCAAGACTGGCTGGATCGGGTTACCAGTGGCGACTACCTCCGATACTACGACGAGATGTACTCCGAACGATAGTGCTTTTTGGCTAAATTTGTCATCGTTTCCGAACCAATCAACTAAACAAATCACAATAAACAAGGAATCAAAAAATGAAGACAACTCCCTTTACCGATGTGCACATTGCGTTAGGAGCAAAGATGCACGAGTTTGCGGGCTACAATATGCCTATCGAATACAGCGGCATCATAGATGAACACATGAATGTGGTCAATAATGTAGGTGTATTCGACGTATCGCACATGGGCGAATTTTGGGTGAAAGGCCCGAATGCCCTCCGCTTCTTACAGAAAGTATCCAGCAACGATGCTTCCAAACTGGCCATCGGCCAAGTACAGTATTGCTGCTTCCCCAATAACGATGGTGGTATAGTGGACGACTTCCTGCTCTATCGCTACGAAGAGGAAAAGTATATGATGGTACCCAACGCTGCCAACATTGCCAAGGACTGGGCTTGGTGCCAGCAGCAGAATACGATGGGAGCCATACTGGAAAATGCATCGGACAACATCGCCCAGCTTGCCGTACAAGGCCCGAAAGCAACAGAAGTGATGCAACGCCTCACGGACATCGACCTGAACGAGATCACCTACTATACGTTCAAGGTAGGTACTTTCGCTGGATGTCCCGACGTAATTATTTCGGCTACGGGTTATACCGGAGCAGGCGGCTTCGAACTCTATTTCTATCCCCAATATGCACAGAAGATATGGGATGCCCTCTTCGAAGCCGGCAAGCCCGAAGGTATCAAACCGGCCGGACTCGGTGCTCGCGACACGCTTCGTCTGGAGATGGGTTTCTGTCTCTACGGCAATGATATATGCGACACCACCTCTCCCATAGAGGCCGGGCTGGGCTGGATTACCAAGTTCACCGACGACAAAATGGATATGCCGAGCCGTAAGATCATGGAAGAGCAGAAAGCCGGAGGACTCAAGCGCAAGCTCGTTGCCTTCGAGCTGAAAGACAAGGGTATTCCTCGCCAGCACTATGAAATTGCCAATGCCGAAGGGCAAATCATCGGAGAGGTTACTTCCGGAACCATGTCTCCTTACCTCAAGAAAGGTATCGGCATGGGCTATGTGGCTACGGAGTTCAGCAAAGTCGGCACAGAGCTTGGCATTGTAGTACGTGGTCGTCAGCTCAAGGCCGAGATCGTGAAACCCCCGTTCCGCAAATAATCGGGGCATTGTCACGTCCTGTAAAAGCATTACAGGTTCTCTTAGGGCAACAATAGTTTTTTTCTAATCCATCAGCAAGGTCGGCTTTGCTGATGGATTTGTTTTTATAAGACCTTTGAAAAATAATGAGATGGATGAAAGAGGTATTCTTCGCATAAAAGGAGGGAAGAATTTGGATGGAAGCAGGAGTAAAAGGGCTTGTAAATCACCCTTGTGGAGCTACATGCATGAGCTCCGGAAGGGTAATTAGTCATCCCTTAAAAAGCATTTGCAAGTGAGAAGTCATTCATCGATGGTCTCTCGCTTAGCTTTTCGCTTATTATTTTGAGCAGGTGCAAAAG